>CAUJDY010000038.1 GCA_963169805.1 Bdellovibrionota bacterium
TATTATGGGGCCATCAAAAGTTGGAAAAACAACTGCTATCAAAGTAGCTATTGATGCTGAATTTGGATATCAAGGCGCATGGAAAGATCATGCTGAGTTTCTACCGGTGATTCGAAGGGATGCGGACTTAACTAAATACAGAGGATCTTCGCCTCAATATGTCGGGTCTGACAAGCTTCAGCCATTTTTGAAAAAACTCGTTAAGCACTCAGGTGGTAAATATATTATGCCAATGGGTTTTGATGCAGAAATTGATGACACAATTCACATGGAGAAGCGTAAGGAAATTTGGAAAAAACGCTTAAGTGATGAAGAAGTTTCTCCTGAAGAAATTGAGCGTCTACTTAAAACAGAAAAGCCACCACGGTATAAATCTGATGATATTTCGATCAAACTAAACCCTAATTGGAGACCTGGACAAACTCTCAAAGGCTACTACTCAAGACTTACAGTCGTTGTGCCTAATATTCATTTATGGTCTGAGGCTATGATTGATATATTTTTATACCCAGCTCTTAAGGATGGGGAGTTTATCGTGAACTCAACGGGCAGCGGTGGAGTTGATCGAATGGAAATACCAGTTCGATTTATATTTACGTCATCACATGGAGTCCATAAAGTTCTTTCAGTTAATAAAGATGGAACTCGATTTGGTGAAATTCCCCTTAGCGAAGAGAGACAAGCCGCAAATTACGAACGTATCAGAAATAACAAGGATGAATTAAGGCAAATTATACTTGCGTCTAATTCTGATACGACAGTGTTGGGAGAGGCTAAGCCTGGCATTAGTGCAGACTTTTTAAGTCTCATTCCAAATAATGCTCTTATATTTTCAAAACCTATTACAAAAATAGATTTAGAAAAATATTATGAAATAAAGTTAGAAGAGCTAAGACAAAAAATTAGACTCATCGTAAACGGTCCCAAGGGGATAACTCTTCATTGGACACCGGAGCTCGTAAAATTTTTGGTTGAGTACAGTTACCACTCTGAGGAAATGGCCGCACAGGTTGATTCAAAAATTAGTAATCTTGTTCATCGAACAATAGATCAGATTATTTTGCGAGGCGATCTTAATGCCTCACACTCTAAGGGGGACTTCTTATTGGATGTCGAAAGAAATCCCAATAAGACAACAAATCTTGTTATCTACAAAATTGAAAATGGATCATCTTCAATTGCAGCAACCTCTTTGATAGAGGCTACAAATTCAGAGCTTGAAAAGGCTAGAATGTCAGAGGAGCGTCTGGATGAATTTAGAAGAATAGGCGATGAACTAAAAAAAGCCGTTATAGGCCAGGATCACTTAATTGACAGATACGTTCCTAAAATCAGTGCTTGGCTTGAAGGGGTGTACAGCGGTGCAAGTGAAAATAATCCTAAGCAAAGTGCTCTAGTTGTTATGAAGCTAGGTCTTTCTTCGACTGGTAAAACAGAGCTTAATAAAGCAGAGGCTAGAATTTTGTTACCGGAGGGAGAAAGAGCCGCTCTAACAATGAACTTTAACACTCTACAATCTGCTCACGACTTTAATAGATATTTTTATGGTGAGAGAAAAGCAGACGGAACCTTTGAAGCTTCAATATTCATGAAGCATTTTGATATGTACAATGGAAGAATCAAAGTAAACTTGGAAGAATTTTCTAATGCCCCAAGAGTTATCAAGATGATGTTTTACGATTTTTTTCGTGAGAAAGTGATCAGTCAGTTTGCTGACAACAAACCAAGATATATGGGCAATGTTTTCTTTTCTATATCTGGGAATGATTTAGAGCAGTGGTTTAGAGATATTCCTAAAGACATACCAGTAGATCAATACATGGTAGCCATGCAAGAGATTTACACAAGGTCTTTCAATGATTATGCACTTATCAGAGAATCATTAAGTGAGAGTATGTCAGATGCAACAGTCAATAGAGTGGGAGAGGAAAACATTCTCGTATTCTCACCACTAGATTTTAAATCGATACGACGTTTGACCTACCTTAAGATCGATCAATATTTAAAAACTATGAGAGAATCTGAGGGCTCTTGGGGGTGGGATGTTAAATTTATGTCAACGGCAGACTATGACCGATTTGTCGAAATAGTTGAAAGGGAAGGTTTTGATGTATTCGAGCAAGGAGCATCGATTGATAGATTCGTCAAAACAACTTTGATGGATAGACTTAAACATCTACTCTTTCAAAATAAGGTAGCTTCTGGAAAGAAAATTGGAATACGAGTCCCTTCGTATTCAGAAATTATAACTCAAAAGAAAGAGTTTTCTGCAAAAGGTGAACATAAAGAGTTTCATTTTGAGCTTGAAATTGTTGTAGAGGGTGAGAGTAAAACACTACCTTTAAGTATTCGTGCCAAGCCTCTAATGAAAGATGCTGTTGAGAATATGGCTGATTCAAAATCAACAACCTACCATGAAGTTGCTCATGAATATTTAAGAAAAAGAGGATTGGGAGACATATACGAATCAGAATTGATTTCAACACTGCCAGGTGTAGCAAGAATGGCAAACCGTTGGGTGCACTATTTGGGGGTAGCGCAGTATAATATATCCCAGAGAAAGAGTATCACAAGAGATCGTGTTATTAGAGAAATTGGCTTGGCAATGGCAGGCTTTCAGATTGAGAGATTTATTACAACAAACGAAAGAGACAGTGCAGGTAAGGCTCAAGATATTGCTGAGGCAACAAAATATGCTACACGTGCAGTCATGGAGTGGGGGCTTTCTGATGAATGGGGTCCGCGTTCGGTACAGGCTGAGGAATATAATCAATTGCCAGAAAAAGATAAGGAAGTAATAGGACGAGAGGTTAAAAAGCTTCTTACGGAAGGTTGGGCTTTTGCTGCAATGATTATTGAACAAGATTTTGATAAAATTGATAAACTTGCAAGGTTATTTGCTAAAAAAAGAGTTCTATTTAGAAACGAGTTGCAGCAGTTTTACGATACGTACGATGTAAGAGTTCTGGAGTCATACACTCGTTCAGAACTTGAGAAGTATATTCAGAGAGTGAGTGAGCCTGTTCACAACAATGTAGAGGTGTACTCGAATGAAATTTTATTCAAGCCAGGAGTAGCTGACTTTGAGATGCCTACAGTAGAGCAAGTTATTGAACAGAGACGTCAAAAGGCTCTTAGCGAAGTTGTAAGGCCTGCAAATATTCCTATATGGGTGCAAACAAGTACGCCAGCTCGACTTAAAGGAGTCGAAAGTTTCAGAACCTCTCGTGCAGCTGCGTCTACATTGAGTTGTTCGAAGTACTTTAATTAGGAAGGTGAGTGTGAAAGCTTTTTGTCTGTCTTTACTTTTTATGGGCTCTTTCCTTTTTGCTCAAGAGGAATACGATATCGATCCCTCCAAAGAGGTCATGAAACAAATGAGTCGATTTGACCTGTCTATTGATGTGGATTTGGGTAAGGAAATATTTTTTTGGACCTCTGAAATGGTTGATTTAGCCAGTTTTCGACTTATTCGAGAACTGGAGAGATTGAGCGATTCAGAGATAAAATCTATTTCTCCTAAGAAGATTAGGGTAATTGAGTTTTTATTAAAAACTATCGTGGACCACGGAAAAGCCGACCATCTTATGCAGGTTTTAAGAATTACAGATTTGGCAGGGCAGAAGCTTTTTTATTTACCACAGTATCTAGGCTCTGAGCGTGGATTTTTCTTCGGTCACAAGCCATCAACTTCTATTCATCATCAGTTGCTACTAAAGACTGAAACACTCACAAGAATGATTACAAACAAAGAGGTTTTTGAAAGAAGTGTTAGGTTTGATATTTCTAAAGGTGTTCTTTTAGATGCAGAACAAATTGAAATAGCTCGGTCCTGCATGAAGTTTTTTGGGTTACTGTAAAATAAAAGTATTTACTTTTGTTTGAATTCCGCATGAAGGGCACTTTGCAGCTTCCTGTACACGGTGCACGTCTGCGTGGGTTACATGTGTGAACTCAAGCGATGTTCCGCAGAGGCAGCATGTGTTAAGGCTCTTGACCACGTCTTCGTGAGTTGTCTCTTTGTCTGAAGGTATTCCTTTTTGAAGATCCATCCTGATTCTCCCTTTTATTGTGCTTACAATTCACTTCTCGGCGAGTCTGTGCGGACCTTGAGGTCTCTTCAAAGGGTCTAGCTGATGGTCCTAGGCAGACTTTTCCTCCTCATGACGCATCGTTACCCAAAAAGGTAATTGTTACCTTTTTGGGTAACGATGCGTCATGAGGGGGAAAAGGTGGGTTTGATTGAATGTTTTAGGGGTGCTTGCTAGTTTGACGAGTTTGAAAGGATCAAATGCAATGGCAACTCCACATATCCGCGCACAATATCTAAAAGATGTACTTGGAGTGCGATCGATTTTAATCCCAGAGGATGTTGCTTCTCAACCCAGTGCTTTGATTCGTAATCAAGAGTCCTCTTTAGAGTTGAAGTACCAGACCTTCAATGAGGGGCCATTTTTATTTGTAAGTTGGTTTGAAGATCAAAATAAACATTCCATCGAAGAACTTCAGCTGCTAGAGAAAATAATTATAGCTCTTAAGGTTCCATTTCAAAAAACCAGTATTGCAGTCTTACAGGCAGAGAAATCATTATTATCTTTGGCAAGTGTAAGAAAGGTCACGCAAGGCTACCCCTATGTATTTTTGCTCGGTCAAGTATGGTCTGAATTGTTAAAAATTAATTACGGAGAAGAAAGAACTATCGAAAATCAAACGTATTATTTAACTTTCGATACAAAAGATCTTATGGAGAATCCGGAAAATAAAAAGATGGCTTGGAATCAGTTTAAGCTCATTATGCCAAAGCTCCAGAATATTTTAAAAAACGGGAAATAAACCTGCATGAAGTTATTTTTTTTAAGTTTACTTATATTTTTTCGTTTGGCACATGCAGAGTCGTGTACCTTAGAGCTAAAAGTTGAAGGTGCAATTGGACCCGCAACTGTTGATTACATGGACCGTGGAATTAAAAAGGCCGAAGCTCTTGGTTGTAAAAGTTTTTTGATGCTAATTAACACTCCCGGTGGAAATCTTGAATCCACACGGATTATGATTGAAAAAATTTTGAACTCAGAGAAACCATTTCTATGCTTGGTTGCTCCAAGCGGTGGACATGCAGGTAGTGCAGGCGCGATTATATTACAAGCTTGTCATGTAAATGGAGCTCTCAAAGCAACAAATATTGGAGCGGCTACTCCAATTCTAGGAAGCGGCCAAGATGCCCCCGAAGATTTGAGAAAAAAACTTGTTAACGATACAGTAAGTTGGCTTGAAGGAATCACCAAGCTACGAGAAAGAAATTTAGATTTCTCTAAAAAAATAATTACAGAGGCAAAGTCTGTTTCTAGTGAAGAAGCTTTCAAAACAAAGGCCATCGATATTCTTGCAAAAGATGTCCCAGATTTCTTGAATAAAGCAAAGGGCCTTCAGGCCACTCATAGAATAAAAAATGCAAAAGGTGAGCCTCTAGCGCTTGAGATTGGTCAGATTGAAGTCTACAAAACGGATAGTCGCTACCAAATCCTACAAGTTTTCTCTGACCCACAGATTTCCTATCTCCTGTTTATGGGAAGCCTTGCGCTTATCTACTTTGAAATTACGCACCCAGGGACCATTGTTCCTGGAGTTCTTGGTACAATGGGTTTAGTTCTAGCTTTGATTTCTTTTCATAAATTAGATGTATGGTGGGGTGGAATTGCCTTGATTGCTTTAGCAATTGTGTTTTTTGTTTTGGAGGCATTTGTTCCAAGTTTTGGAGTTCTTGGTGTTGGTGGAATTATTTCATTTATTTTAGGTGGAATTTTTCTTTTTGATTCAAATGCTACTGGGTATGCGTTACCTCTCTCAACAATTATCCCCTCTGCATTTGTTATTGGGGGAGTGATGTTAGCTGTAGGTTTTTTGCTGCTCAAAACACGACATCTTAGAACACGAACTGGCAAAGATGAAATGATTGGGCGCCTAGGCAAAGTTGTGTCTTTAAAATCTTCTCATTCAGGACAAATACAAGTTTTTGGGGAACTTTGGGCATTCGAAACACAAGACGATGTTCAAATCTCTGATGAAGTTATTGTACATCAAGTGAAAGGTTTAAAACTATTAGTGAGGAAGTCTCCTCAAACGAAAGGATAATGTCATGTCGATTGGTTTAATAATAGCGGTTTTTATTTTAGTCAGTGTCTTGAGTTCTTCTCTTAAGATATTGCAGGAGTACGAGCGCGGAACAGTCTTTAGACTGGGCCGATCAGTTGGTGTCCGCGGACCTGGTTTAATTATTTTGGTTCCATTCTTAGAGAGAATTGTAAAAGTTGATATGCGAACGGTTACAATGGATGTGCAGCCACAAGATGTCATCACAAAAGACAACGTCTCAATCAAGGTAAATGCTGTTGTTTACTTTAGGATTGTAGATGCAGAAGCGGCAATTATTCAGGTTGCAGATTATTACTATGCAACAAGCCAGCTCGCTCAAACAACATTACGTTCAATTCTTGGACAATTTAACTTGGATGAAATTTTAGCTCAAAGAGAGAATGTGAATCAAAAGTTACAAGCTCTATTAGATGCAGATACAGAAGGATGGGGCGTTAAAGTTTCAGCTGTAGAATTAAAACACATCGATTTACCAAAAGAAATGCAAAGAGCAATGGCACAAGAAGCTGAAGCTGAACGTGAAAGACGTGCAAAGATTATTAGTGCAGATGGTGAAGTACAAAGAGCGTCTCGTTTGAAGGAAGCTTCAGATACTCTTGCTCAAAGTCCAAGTGCTCTTCAGTTGGCGTATTTGCAAGCTATGACAGAGATTACATCAGAAGGTAAAACAACAATTGTGTTTCCAATACCTGTAGATACAATGAAGCACTTTATTGATGTTGCAAGGAAGTAATATCATTCACATCATATTGCTATGTGTGGTCAGCTTGAGCTTGTCTGCTCAGGCTGAGCAAGTGCGTGTCAAAATTTTCTCAAAAAGTATTCAGAAAATTGAAATTACAGGCCATTCAATTGAAGTTCAAAATAAAGGTGTAAACTTTAAAAAAGTATCTATTGGAGCTAGGGAGTCCTTGGTTCTTAAAGAGCTATTGCTTAAAGAAAAAGAAATTTATCTTTGGAGGCTAGAACATCAAAAATCATACCAAGAAAAAGTAGCTCCATTTCTTTATATCAAAGGAAAAAATTTAAGCCTGTCTGGAATAAAAATACCGGGGGAGGTTTTTCTTTGGCCAAAAGACTCAAAGACTGTTGATGTTGTTGCTATATTGGATGCCGAAGAATATTTGATGGGAGTTATCCCAAGCGAAATGCCTTTGGATTGGCCTGTAGAAGCATTAAAAGCTCAAGCCGTTTTAGCCAGATCTTATACTCTTTTTCAAATGAAAAAAAATAAATCCCGTTACTATCATTTAGATGGTTCTGTTCTTGATCAAAAGTATACCTTTGGTATGAGCTGGAATCACGAGAGAGATCAAAAGCTTCGGAGAGTCCTCAAGGAAACTCAAAACGAAGTTCTTGTAAATCATGATGGAGATCTTGTAAAAGTTTTTTATCATGCCGATTGCGGAGGTAAAACAGAGTTGTCTTCTGCGGTGTGGGGAGGCGAGAGTTTTTTTGATTCTCGTGTAGTAGATCGTTCTTGTCCTTCCATACAAAATACTCAGTGGACTTACGAGATACAAAAAAAGGATCTAATCCGTAAATTGCTTTTAAAAGGCGATCTTAAAAATATTCGATTAGACATAACAGATAAAAACACAAGGCCAGCTTATGTCACCGTTGTTACAACAAGCGAAACTCAAAGAATAACTCCTCAAGTGATGAGGGCGGCTTTAGGATATCAGGCCGTTCGAAGTGGTTTTTTTAATATTGAGATTCAAGGTGATCGCATTCGATTTTTGGGTCGTGGATTTGGGCATGGGGTAGGTCTTTGTCAGAATGGAGCAAGAAATCTTGCTAAAAACAATAAAAACTACAAAGAAATCCTTCAACACTACTTTCCTAAGTTGCAATTTGCACAGTTATCACATAACTGATTTTTGATGATGACCCTCTCTGATTTAAAATACGATTATCCCGAATCTCTGGTCGCTATTGCTCCAGCAGAGCAAAGCCGTATACTTTTAAATCAAAGCGAGAAAATCAGGGAAATTCAAAAGTCTGATCTTTTAGGCTTATTTCAAAAGGGTGATGTTCTTGTTTTAAATGATACCAAGGTAGAGAAGAGACGTATCTTTGGCCATGGGATAAAAAGCGAATTTGAAATATTATTTGTAAAACAGTTAAGTGAGCTTGAATGGATGGTGCTATTTCCTGCAAGCCGACTTAAGAAAAATGAGAGAGTTCAGCTTCCTGACTCTCTCTCTTTTGAATTAGTAGAAAGTGGCATTCCTCAGAAGGTTCGCTTAAATAAACCTATTGGTTTGAATTATTTTTCTGATTACGGAGAGCTTCCGCTTCCTCCGTACATACAAAAAGCACGTCATGAGCGCCACAATAAGAGTCAAGATGAATCATGGTATCAGACGGAATGGGCGGAAAAATCCGGAAGTCAGGCTGCGCCCACGGCTAGTCTTCATTTCAAAAAAGAAGATATCGAGACTCTACTTTCACGTGGAGTTTGCGTCGAAAAAGTAACGCTTCATGTGGGGCTCGGTACGTTTCTTCCTCTTAAATCTGAGAATTTAGATGAACACCAAATGCATTCGGAGTGGTGTTCTATTTCTCAAGCAACATATGAGAAAATCCTAGCGCAAAAAAAACTGGGACATAAGGTGTGGGCTTTAGGGACTACAGTGACTCGCACTCTTGAGTCATGTGCTCACGGGAAGCTGCAGAGAGTGCAAGAGGGTTGGACTGGTGAAACTGATTTATTTATACGAGATAATTTTGAATTTAAAATTGTAGATAACCTTCTAACAAACTTTCACCAACCGGAAACAACTCTTTTGGCATTGGTTGCATCTTTTGCAGGTCTTAGTAACGTCAAAAAAACATATGCCTATGCCGTTGAAAAACAGTTTAGACTCTTTTCATATGGAGATCTTACGGTTTGGATCCGGTAGTTTCTTCTCTTTTTCAGAGGCCAAAAAAAGACTTCAGATATTTCAAATCTCTTTCGAAGAGAAGTTCCGCAAAACCTAGAATGTGAGTTTTTTAATAGTTTATAATGCAGGCGCCATCCATAGCGCCCATACGCTTGGACCATCCCTGCGCTCAGTCCCTTTGGGACTTCGCTGTCCTCGCGAGCATATAAACTATTAAAAAACTCACATTCTAGGTTTGAGGACCTGTTCGCAGTCGAGAAACAGACTTGAAATATCTGAAGTCTTTTTTATCCTCAGAGTTTTCTATGAGGCGAAAAAATCCAATAAGTTCATACCTAGGGCGTTTCTTTGACGTAGCTTTAAATTAGAGATATGTCCAATTCATGGTAAATCAAACGACTAATAAAATGAAAATTGGCGAGTATAAACTTCAAAAAAAATCAGGCCAAGCGCGTGCGGGACAGTTGCAGACTGCTCATGGAGTTGTTGAAACCCCTATCTTTATGCCTGTTGGTACAAAAGCTACCGTGAAATCTCTGACTCCAGTAGAACTTCATGATATTAAAGCTCAAATTATATTAGGAAACACCTATCATCTTCATTTAAGACCAGGAGAAAAGCTGATTCAAAAACTTGGTGGTCTTCATCAATTTATGGGGTGGGATAAGCCAATTCTTACAGATAGCGGTGGATTTCAGGTATTTTCATTAAGCTCACTCCGAAAAATCACAGAGGAGGGAGTAGAATTTCGAAATCATTTAGATGGTTCAAAGTGCTTTTTGTCGCCAGAAGTTAGCATGCAAATTCAAATGGATCTAGGTTCAGATATCATAATGGCATTTGATGATTGTGCAGAATACCCGGCGTCTCCCCAAAGAATCCAAGACTCTATGGATATTACAATTCGGTGGTTAAAGCGGTGTAAAGAAGCGATGAACCGCCCTGAAAGCCTTCTTTTTGGGATCGTCCAAGGTGGTCTTGTATACGACAGTAGAATGAAGAGTTTAGAGCAAGTTACAGGGATAGATTTACCAGGGTATGCTCTTGGCGGGTTTAGTGTGGGTGAGCCTATTGAAAAAATGCATGAATTAGTCCCAAAGGTTGCGCCTAATCTTCCAGAAAATAAGCCTCGCTACTTGATGGGGGTTGGAACTCCACTAGATCTATTGCTTATGATTGATGCAGGTATTGATATGTTTGATTGCGTCATGCCCACTCGAGTCGCTAGGAATGGAACTCTTTATACATCTCAAGGCAAAATTAATATTAAGAAGGAAAGCTACAAAGAGGACCCCACTCCTGTAGATCCAGAGTGTGACTGCTATACATGCAAAAACTTTTCAAAGGCGTATCTGAGACATCTCTACATAGCAGGTGAAATTCTGGGTGCTAGGCTCAATTCCCTTCATAACCTAACTTTTTACTTAAAGCTGACAAATCAGGCGAGAAAGCACATCTTAGAGGGCACTTGGGATGAGTTTAAGACTCGAATGATAACGCGTTTTGTAACCTAGGACCGTCTCAATACCAAAAGGTTGATTTCACTACTATTTCAGGCGATCTTTCATTCTTTAACTTGAAGGAGATATCGTATGTGGGAAGTTGCCTACGCTCAGGCCGAAACAGCAGCAAAACAACCAAGTATGTTGGAGAGTTTATTTCCAATAATTTTTATTTTTTTGGTATTTTATTTTTTAATCATTCGACCTCAATCTAAGCAAAGAAAGTTGCACGCTGAAATGCTTCAAAATCTCAAAGTGGGAGACGAAGTCCTAACTGCCGGTGGAATTTTTGGAAAAGTAGAGGGGCTCACAGATAAATTTGTCACACTTGAAGTGGATGAAGGTGTAAGTCTCAAAGTTCTACGTACACAAGTCATGAATCTTGCAAGACAAGAAACAAAATCAAATTAAAAGGAATCGTTATCCATGAATAAAACACTTAATTGGAAGATCTTTACAGTTTTAGCGGTTACAGTTTGGGCAGTGCTCTACATCCTTCCGAATTTTATGGATGTATCAAATCTCAAGTATTTTCCTGGAAAGAAAGTCAACTACGGACTGGACATTCAAGGTGGTATTCACCTTGTCATGGGGGTCGATTTGCCAGGGGTGATTACAGAGACAGCCAAAAGAAATTTAATTACGATTGGTGAAGATTTAAAAACTAAAGGCATCAACGTTAAAAATTCGTCAGCAGAGTTTGGTAAAACTGCACTCAACATCACGGTCGAATTTGACAACGAAGAGCAACTAAAAAGTGCACAAGCTGTATTCGAAAAAGACTACACACAGTTTCTTGTGGATTCAGTTGAAGGAAGTATCTTAAAGCTAAGATACAATGATGTTTATCTTGCAGACCTCAAAAAAAGAACTCTCGAGCAATCAATTGAGACTATTCGAAACCGTGTGGATGAGTTTGGTGTAGCCGAGCCATCTATTACAGCGCAGGGTGAGGATCGTATTCTTGTTCAGCTGCCTGGAATTGGTGATGCTAATCAAGCAAAAGATCTCATCAATAGAACGGCTCGTCTTGAGTTTTTTATTGTCGACGAAGCTGTTGATAGAGCTCAGTTGCAAGGTTGGATTGATGAGGCCGAAAAAAATGGGAACTATAAATCAGATACTTTAAAGTATTCTGAATATGTGAAGCGTATTAACCAGGATCTCAAGGCAAAGCTTCCTAAGGATTCCAAGGTATTATTCGAAAAAGCAAAGAACGCTGAAGATATGTCACAAGGAAATATTCCTTATGTTGTTGTAGGAACGGCAGCAATTACCGGGGATGATCTTCAAAATGCAATGACATCATTTGATGAAATGAATCGTCCTGAAGTATCCATGAATTTTAATCCAGTTGGAGCAAAGAAATTTGCAGACGTAACTGAAAAGAGTGTTGGGAAGTTGATGGCCGTTGTTCTTGATGATGTCATATATGCAGCTCCATCCATTCGAGAACGTATTGGTGGTGGAAATGCACGTATTACTCTAGGCGGGAGAAATTACGATCAAACTATGAACGAGGCTAATATGATCTCGATGGCGCTTCGAGCGGGAGCTTTGCCAGCTAAGCTTGAGCAATTAGAAGAGAGAAGTGTTGGTCCTTCACTTGGGCAAGACTCAATTGATAAAGCTGAGAAAGCAATTATCATTGGAACAGTTCTTTTACTCTTGTTTATGGCTGTTTGGTATAAATCGTTCGGGATTTTGGCTGACATAGGGTTAGTGTTGAACGGAGTTTTAATTTTAGCGATACTTTCAAGTTTTAATGCAACTCTGACTCTTCCAGGTGTGGCGGGCATCGCTTTAACATTAGGTATGGCGGTGGATGCAAATGTTATTATCTATGAGCGTATCAAAGAAGAGCTACAGAAAGGGCTAACCATAGATTTGGCTCTCAAAGAAGGTTATAACAAAGCTTTATCTGCTATTCTGGATTCAAATATTACAACCATAGCAACGGCAATAATCCTTATTTACTTTGGAACAGGCGCTGTTCGTGGTTTTGGTGTGACTTTGATTATTGGTATTTTAACTTCAATGTTTTCTGCCATTTTCTTTACTCGCACTCTTGCAGAAGTCATGATTTACAAACTGAAAATTAAGAAATTGGCAATCTAGGTAGGATATATGAAAAGTTATTTTAATGTACAAGGTTCTGGTAAATTTGATTTTATAGGAAAAACAAAAATATTTGTGGCAGCCTCAGCGCTTGCGGTCATCGCGACTTTAGTTCTGGTTGCAACAAAAGGGTTGAACTACGGAATTGATTTTGCAGGTGGAACTGAGATTCAAGTTCAGTTTAATGGAAATGTTGATAGTGCTGAGCTTAGAAAAATCGCAGACAATTTGAATCTAGCGGGTAGCCAGATCCAAGGCTTTCCGGAGTCGAACGAGTTTTTGATTCGATTTCAGGCAGCTCAAGGTCAAACTGCAAGTGAGACAAACCAGTTTTTAACGAAAGCTGTGGAGTCTGTAACTCAGTCGCTCCAGTCGGCATTTACAGACAAGAATCCTACGATTCGTCGTGTGGATAGCGTCGGTCCGCAGGTGGGAGATCAGCTTAAAAAGAACAGTATTCTTGCTGCATTCTATTGTTTTCTAATTATTTTAATTTATGTGGGTTTAAGATTTGATTATATCTATGCTCCAGGAGCTGTGATTTGTCTTGTGCATGATACTCTTGTTACTTTGGGTGTACTTGTGCTTTTAGGCAAAGAAATTAATGTTCAAATCTTAGCGGCAATTTTGACTATTATTGGTTACTCACTCAACGATACTATTGTGATTTTTGATAGAGTTCGTGAGAATCTTGATTTACACCCAGAAAAATCACTTCCATGGGTTCTTAATAAATCAATGAATGAAATGTTAGGACGAACAATCATGACGTCTGCTACAACATTGGCAGCAGTCGCATGTTTATTCTTTTTTGCAGATGGCGTGATTCGTGATTTTGCATTTGCAATGTCTATTGGGATCATTGCAGGAAGCTATTCAACAATTTACGTGGCATCACCAATCGTTGTTTTATGCGACAGGCTTCTCAACAAAAGAAAGATAGCTTAGTTATTGAGGGGGACTTTTTGATTGAAGGCGAACGCATAGGAAAAGCAAAATGGCTTTTGCGTGAAGAAGTGCCTCATGAAGAGTCTCCTATACCCATGCCGGGGCTCATTTGGAGAGCCCTTAGCGCAAGAGGAATACGCTCTAAGGAGCAGTTAGAGGCTTTTTTTAGCCCTAGTCTTAATCAACTTAAAAATCCGTTTTCAATATTAAATATGCAAAGAGCAGCAGAGAGGCTAGTTGAATCTCATTTTAAAGATGAACTTATAGCTGTTTATGCAGATTTTGATTTAGATGGGACATCGGGTTTAGCATTATTGTATGAAGGTCTTAAAGCTTTAGGCTTTAAAAATATTATGACCTATCAACCTAAAAGACTCAGTGAGGGATATGGGCTTCATACGCACGCAATTGAAGAACTCGCACAGGCTGGGGTTCAGGTTATCATCACAGTAGATGTTGGCATTACGGCAGTTGATCAGGCGTTAAGAGCTAAGGAGTTAGGTGTTGATTTAATCATAACAGATCACCATCAGCCGGGACAAATGCTGCCGGATGCTTTTGCAGTTGTAAATCCAAACCAAAAAGATTGTGAGTCTGGGTTGGGTTATCTCTGTGGTGCAGGTGTTGCCTTTTACTTTTTATTATCAGTACGGAAGCTATTGGCCGAAAAAAATATTAAGACAGATTTTAATCCAAAAGATGTTTTAGATTTTTTTGTAAT
>CAUJDY010000039.1 GCA_963169805.1 Bdellovibrionota bacterium
ATCATAACATTTGAATAAGGTTTTGAATATTCTGTTGCGACTAGCTCTGCATGAAAGACCCTTGCCTTTACAAGATCTACATACGAAAACTCGCCATTTCTCATAAGTTTTAATAAATGAACCGCATTTCTATCTAAAAATCTTCTTTTTGAAGCGTTGTAAATTTCAATACTTTCAAACGGAGACTTCTGATTCATATCAAAAGAAACTGTACTCGCAACTTCACTGTAAATCTTTAAAAGATCTGATTGTGGATTAGAGCTAGGGCCAGCAAAATACTTTATACATTCGTTTGCATAAGTAGCAACTGGTGCGCTAATTATTATAAAGAGAGAGACTAAACTTTTAATCATAGATATTACTCCGCATTAGGAACTGTTTGTTTAATATTTCTTATATCAATTTCATTGTACATTTTGTCTAAAACTGAGCCGGGTATAAATCCCTCTTCAGAGAAGGATCTATATGCTTCAGCTATACTTATTTTTGAAAGCCCATCCATAAGAGCAAGTATGTTCGCTGCAATTTGCATGTCTACTTCTCTAAAGTTGGTATGAACATAGGCAGCAGGAACACCTTCTTCATTTACTCTCGTTTTAGCTCTCAAAACAGCTCTTGCTACCTGATACATCTGCAACTTAGATAAATATTTAACTCCGCTTAAAAACTCATTATCTTTCTCGACAGTATAAAAACCTCTGTTAACATCAATCATAAGATTCATTTTTGTGACAATATCTCTAAAAGAACCACCTGCGTACTGAACCCACTGATCTTGAAGATTAAGAAGCTCATCAAAAAATTTATAGAACTCTACATCTGACATTCGCCGTAAGCTCACTAATATTTCTTGCGTCGAAACAAATGATTCTTTTTTAGAAATAATCCCTTCTGTGAATCCTCTCATCTCTCGTGCTGACTCTCTTGAAATATAATTCCAAACTTCAAAAGGTAAATAGAGAGCAAAGTCATTATGACTCTCGTCTTTATGGATTCCTTTGTAGTTACGCGCTAGTCTTAATAGCTCAGGTACAATGATCGGATGCTGCATGAAGGTGCTCAAATGTGCATAATCATGATCTATTACAGTATTATATGATTTAAAATTTGTATTAACGGGAAATCCAATTACAAATTTTCCGTTTGCAATTGCATTAAAAAAATCTTTACGACTCAAAAGTGATCGGTGGGGCGTAAACCCCTGTGGAATCAAATCTCCATACGAAATTAATTTTACTTCAGATGTTAACACATTAACAAAAGCAAACGCAGGTTTTAAATACTCAGAAATCACGCCTCTTTGCACATGTGTCCTCATAACTTTTTCGTAAGACTGCAAAGCTTCCTCAACCGTCTTTCTATTTGGACGTCGATGAGTAAAATCATATCCCAAAAATCTCTCCAGTATTTTGATATGATCACTGTGTTGTAAATTCCTGTTATAGAAAACTCTATTTTGTTTCAGATTTGCTATATAATTCGCATCGTATGCGGCTTGGAAATTTGACCAAAATTCTACAGAATACTGGTAGTTTGAATGCTTACGAATCTCGAAATACCGACCACATGATATTGCACTGGCAAAATCCAAAGAAATGAAGGTTAGCAAAAAAAAGCTAACAGCTTGTCCAAAAAATAGACAAATCGACCACTTAAAACGTAGTAGGGACATTATTTTCAGCATTAATACCTTTATTATCAAGAAGGATGCCTAAAATGGTCCTTCCCTATTCCCTTACTGTCTAGTTCAGCCATAAATGGGTGACTCCCCTTTTAGCCGACATTTACAATAATCTTGAGTCTGTTTGGAGAGTGCCTCCTAGAAAAAGTCAGGTCGAGGCAGGATGAGCGAAGTATCCATATAAAAGTATCTATGCAACGAACTCACAAAGCAGATGGTACTTTCCAAACAGACTCAAAAGGGGATAGCAGCTGTGAATAAGTTCATCAAGGGTTCCTACATTTTTTACTCATTTTTACTACTGGGATTCTTAAATGGTCTTCTTCTATCCATACAGTTTGTAAAATCCCAAGCGTATTTTTTAACATACTTCTCAGCCAAAAATCTCGTATTTGCATTTTTCGCCCCACTTCTTATTTGGTATGGAATTTCATTTTTAATTAGAGAACTACTCAATAGAACCGGCTTTGTTCGAACCTTTTTACCTTGGACACTTTTCCTTGGAATCAGCTTAACACTCTCTTCTTTTTTTGCATCCCACAGTCCGTATCTTGTTATTCTTTGGATATTTGTAGCAGGCGTTTATTCTGAATTTTTCAGATGGTCTATCATGGAAATGCAAGAACGGTACATCAATCCCTCAAAGTTAGGACTCATATATTCATATCAAGCCATTTGGAATGAATTAGGATTACTTCTAGGACTGGGGCTTATTTCTGCATTTCCTCTCATGACACTTGCACAACTCTCTTCCTTTACCTGGTTTGTAATTCTCTTAAAATGCAGTGTTTTATATTTTATATTTATGAACCCAAGAACACTAGAGATTCATCATATCAAGCAGCAAAGTCATTTTTTTTTAAAGGATCTACTTGGCGAAAAAATTTACCTTCTTTATATATTTATGGGACTCTTTTTTGGTCTTTACAAAGTTGCCCAAGACACAATTGCAAATACATTCTTTCAGTTACAATCCAGCAATAGAATTGAAATACAAAATTTTATCTCTCAAGCCATGTTAATAGGAAGCTTCTTACAAATTATGACCGCCTACATTCATGGACGAATTATTGAAAAACAACGACTTTCCCCAATATCTACGCTCTATATAACTTGGACAGTCTATTTTCTTCTCAGCTTAATTTGTATCTATGAAAACACCCTTCTAAGTCATATTCTTTTCCTGAGCTTATCAAAGGGGTTTGCTGGCATTTACTTTCCAACGACGGCCCGTATTTCTGGTTCATACGAAAATAACAAGAAAATATCACTAAGAACCTTTCATTTTTGGGGAGCTGTTGCGCTCACAGGATTTATTTTTTACTTCATTCCAGCAAAACACTCGAGCCTTGTTATTTTGTTAGGACTTTCCTATTTTGCGATCCTCATGACGATTACAAAAATTAAAAAATATCACGCAAAAGATTTAGAAAAACTCATTTTCTCTGAAAACTTAGCCGACTCTGTACGAGCCGCCATTGGTCTTTCTTACCTCAAACCTCAAAATTATTTTCAAAATATCGAGGAGGTCCTTAATAAGAATCCTCACAAGCTACTTAAAAAACAAATTATCCTAGGTTTAGGCCATATCAGAGACGAAAAGTCTATTGATCGTCTTATTCAAGAATTCAATTCAGACAGAGAAGAGATTCAAATTACTGTGGTTGAAGCACTTAAATTTGCCAAGAGCAATAAAGCAACAAAATTTGCCTTAGATCTAGTCTTATCAAACAGAAAAACTCTCACACCTCGCGTGAGGCTTAATGCATCTCAAATTATTGCTGCACTCTATGGAGAGAAAAGCATACCGATACTTATGCTAGGGTTGCAGGAGGATGACAATCGCATGATTGCGAACGTGATCGATGCACTCTCTCAATTTCAATCAAGAGAACTAATAGATATTTACAAGAAATATACGTTATCAAAAGTACCCCGAGTCAAAGCCAATGCTTTAATTGCATTATTAAAATATCCAGATCAAAAACAACCAGTCTGTGATGAAATACTGAGAACTCTCCTATCTAAAGAGGAGTTGGGAGAAAAAATTTCTATTTTCTATGTAATCGGTAAAAACAAAGTCAGTATTTTTAAGAGTCAACTTCTTGAACTCTACAATAAAAATCTGTCCGCACACGAGGACTACAAGAACCTTGATCCTCTGACATTATCCTACACCCAAACTCTGTCTTGGGCCCTGCTAAGGCTTGGTGTAACGGAAGGGTATCAATCCCTTTTTAGACTTTTAGACGAAATCACAGATCCGTCAAAACTCAAATCAATTCTTCATTTTTATGTTCAACTGGAGGATATAGAAAAGTTTGACTGTATAGATACCTGGATGATGAACACAAAAGACAAGGCTCTCACACAAAGACGCCTTATTGAATTATTCACGAGCTCTGGGTTTGATTTTACAGAAGAGGTTTCTTACCTTAATTCATTGCAGCTGAATTCATAGCACTTTTCCATTCCATACGAAATTGCTCTGGTTTCATTTTTGGATAGAATTGACGACCTTTTTTCTGATATTTTTCTGGGGTGTAAAGGTACAAACCAACTGCATCATCCCACATCTGAACTTCTGGTGTATCCCAAGATTCCGTTTTAGCGGTATGTACATCTTTAATAAATTTTTCAAGATCTGTATCTTTTAGACTCATGAGCTCTTGAGATGTAAGATAGTAACTAAACTTTGGTGAGAGTTTAAAAAAGTTCATATTAAACTTTTGAATATGCGGCATCAGAGCAAAACATGCGCTCTTATCATACTCACAGTTAAAACCTAGTTTTTTATTTTTCGGACTTGGGAAAGTTCCGTAGGCAAATGTCTCAGTAGTTTTACCCTCAAGTTCTTTCTTATATGCATGAAAACTTGAGTATGGGCCTAACAAAAAAAGTGTTATTTTTTTGCACATATTGATCTGACTTCTAAATTCAGGGTCATTTATTGTTCGAGGGCGTGAGGCTGGAATTCTTGCAGGTAAATATCCATTCATAGTTTCAAAAACTTCACGTTTTTGATTCAGCCAATCCATTTGAGTAGATTGACCAGTTTTTTTACCCTCAAAAACATCGCCATTAAAGCGATTAATAAATGTTTGAAGAAAGGTTTCCCCTATTTTGACACCGTACTCTGTACGAGTCAGACCTTCTGTTGCTACTAAAATACTATAATTATATTTTGGAAGAATAAGAGATAGTGCTCGAATATCATCCAATCCAAAATCCGAATCAATAATAGCGCAGGACTGATAATCTGAAAACTCTTGAGGAGTATCGACAACTTTTTGTGTGACACACCCACACACTATTAAGAAAGAAAAAAAATAGAGTAAAACTCTCATAGCTTTACTCTATTTTGATTTTTTAAATCCGTTGAAGCTCTCTTACAAGGTCAACTATAAAACTAGACGTTTGTCAGGTTAATAGCAGTGCCCAATACGAGTGTAGATCCTTTGTGAGGATGTGTTTCTTCCCACAAAATCAGCGGCAACTCGTGATTCCTTTACTAGCTCTAGCTTTAAATCACGTGTTGTGATTCGATCAAAATACTCGATATATCTCTCTCCAGTGACATAATCATAGATTGGATAGCAACGCGTACGCCCCTTCTCATCTGTGTAACAATCACTTCCCACATAAATTCGTCTTTGGCAAAACTCCATACCAGTTCGCTCTTCTGTGTCCCGAACGTCCGTATTCATCTGCCCCTCAGCATCGTAAGCTTGCTTCAAAGTGGCAGCAGAAACCTTAAAAGATCCATTCTCAGGAATTTCCTGAACCGGGATTTTAAATGTCGCCTTAATATTATTATTATTCCCAGCAAGACGAATTTCTAATGTTGCGTCCGTTTTAGAATTAATATGCAGTGACGCATTTTTTTCTCCTACCTCTACTTTTACAACCTTCTTCTTCACATTTAGACTAAGCTCCTCTTTAACGCTCAAAACACCATCAAAAGATGTTTTGCAGGCAGTTAAAGATAAACTCGCTGCAAAAATTGCTATTAAGGATAAGTTTTTTTTAATTTTAGATAAGCCAGTGACCATTTGTCCCCCTTGTATAGTTGTATATGTAAACTTTACAAAGAGTATGCCAGGTCAAAATGACACTATGATGTATCGCGTAAATCTGAAGACCACCATTTTAGGTCTTCAGATTTAAAAAAACAGATTATTTAAAATAACTTCTGCATGTGATTGATAAAGAGGCTCTAGGCAGGACAAGAGGAAATTGGAAGTTCGTAAAAAGTCGAACCTCTGTTTCTTCTGGTGAAACAAATCGTTTAGAAGACTGAATAGATGACTCCATTTCTCCAAGCGTTTTCAGAAGCTCAGCCGTTGATTTCATTGTTCCTACTTTTTCTAAAAGAAGTATCATGGCAGAAATAGCATTCTGACTTTCAACAGAAATATTCATTGTTTTCACTTTTTCCAATGCTTGTTTAACAATTTCGTCTACAAATGCCTGCGAAATTTTAAACTGGCTCATGAGTACTGCTGAGTTGTATTGCAGTACTTGTGCAACTTCTGGCGGAGCCCCCTCAGCCTTCTGATTAAGTTCATTCATTCGAGCCATCAATTCTTTTCTAAAATTTCCTAAATATCGCGTAAACGCCTCAAAGCGAGGAGCTTTACCTGAAGTCTTCGTTTCAAGTTCAATAAAGCCATTTGGAAGCATAACAACTTCTTCTCTGACATTAAAAGGTGCCGTTAAGCCGCCCTTAGCTTCATTCAAAATCATGTTAATAATATTCTGACTAAGCTGCTCAAATTGAGGGGCTAATCTTTTAAGCGCACTTCCTATTTGCAACCTGAGCTGTTCTACTTGTTTGGGTATAGGTTGACCTGCATCTTTGAATTGTTTGACGTAAGCAGCAATACCTCTGGCTTTGATTGTGAGATCCACCAATTGACCTGAGAGTAAATCTCGCAAATATAAGGTTCTCATAAATGGATCTGCAAATATAATCGCAGGGTATTTATCTAAAGACATAATCTGTTCCACACGAATAACCGGAGCTGGATGCGTCATCAGACTCAAGAATTGAGCAGCGCTATCTCCTTTATTGATCTCATGAAACTTTTTTGCTTGAGAAAGTAACTGATCAATAATTCTTTGTCTCTCAGAGCGACTTTCATACCCTCTTGCGCTACTACCGTCAAAATCTGCTCCTAAAAGTTTTGCCATAGCAGAAGCTAAAAACTCTCTTTTAACAACAGAGTTAGAAATCATATCCGAAGTTGTTTCAAATGCTTGAGAAATTGAAAACGAAGCGACTGCAAGATTAAATCGAACCACATCTTCATTTGCGAGTCTAAAATATGGACTTTCTGCCATATCCTTTTGAACACTTCTAAAAAATTCAACACTCTCAGACAGCGCACCTGTGTTTTCTAAATTGCGAATTAAAATATCTAGGTACTCAACAAAAAACTGTCTCTGAATCTGCTGAGGCTGATTCAAAAACTGCATCATGAACCTATTCATCTGCTCAACAAACTGTCTTTTTTGTGCGTCCATGTACTTTGGAGAAGATCCGCCTCGAGATCTGCCTGTATGATATTTTGCATCCAACATTCCAGAGATAGCAGCTTGTCCTCCATCAAAAATCTTATGCTCAATAAAAGAGCGAGATCTATTGATTTGCTCCTGCGCTTCCATTGGAGTTAATCCATCTGCCGATTTCATGATGTAGATGCCAAGCAACTGAAGAAGCATTTCATTTACTTGTCCCGTAATGACGTGTTCCGCTCGAATGTGCCCTAACTCATGTCCAATGACTGCACGAATCTCTCCGTTACTCATTGTTCTAAAAATATCTCTTTGAAAAACAATCACAATTCGATCTTGCAAGCCACTCACTGTAAAAGCGTTCTCAGTTCCACTAATGACGTAGAGTTCAATATTGTGAATCGCTTTTTCCGAAAATCCTAAATCTAAAGCTGTTTCTTGTACAATCTTTCGAATTCGATCGTAGTCTGGTGTTAATCCTCTTTCAATTTGCGTAGATCCAATAAGCATAGAATTAGAGAATTCGTTTAGTATCACACTATAGTTTTGTCTGATGAGATGAAAAATTTGTCCAAATACCGGATGAGAAGAAAAGTACATACGGATTTCATGATCAAAAGGGGTACTAAATTTTGAAAGCTGATCTTGTCTAAAAATTTCTGCTACAAGCGGGTCTGCCATACTATTTAAAAATACATTACGAGACTCCATATGAGCTCTCATGGGATCTTTACCTTGAGTTCCTTTTTGATTTGTTTCCGAGTTTGATTGGGCGTAACTAATTTGAAATACACATAACACAATGAATGCAAAAATCTTCATGACCCCTCCGTCGCAAGATGTCAATTCTACTTTACTAAGCGAATACGCCTGTTTAACTGATTATTGAAGAACCACCAATGGATCTATTCAGCTCAGAACTTTTTTTTAAAGTTTCCAAGGATGGCGTAGTTACTTTTTGCAAAGCATAGGCTCTACAACTTGAGTCATACTTTTTTGTTGAAACTCTTACTTTCATCTGAAAACTTTATACTTAACAAAAATTCAAAGGGAGGGATTATGTTAAGGTCTATTATACTAGCAGCTGCTCTACTCATGAGCGGGTCAGCTTTTGCTGATTGGGGTAGCGGAAGAACTGAGTACGTTCGTTGCGAAAGCCGCGACTACAGATATCAGTCTTGCGAAGCATGGGGCCTAAGAAGAGTTGAGTACGTGAGACTCGTACAACAACACTCAAGAACAAATTGTATCCGTGGACACAATTGGCGACCAACACGTCACGGAGTTGATGTTTGGGGCGGAT
>CAUJDY010000040.1 GCA_963169805.1 Bdellovibrionota bacterium
GATTATTTGTTTGTAGCGCTTCAGGGATCTAATTCGATTGATATTATTGATCCTTATGAGAGCAAATTCATAACATCTCTAGAAAATATTGGCTTAGCTCCACAGGGATTGGTTGTATCTCAAGACGGAAAGCTTCTTTTAGTCCATAATTTTATGTCTCGAAATATAGTTGTATTTGATGTGGCTACTTTTTTAAAAACTCATAATCCAAGAAGTATTACAAAGAAGGCAGAAATTAAATCCGTACAAAACGAAATACTTGAGGCAAAAGTATTGCGTGGAAAGCAAATCTTTTATAATGCCAGGGATTTTAGAATGAGCCGAGATGGTTATTTGAGTTGTGCGAGTTGCCATCAAGAGGGGCGACATGATGGACGTGTATGGGATTTCACAGACCGTGGAGAAGGTTTTAGAAATACAACATCACTTGTGGGAAAAAGGGGGATGGATCAGGGGCGTGTTCATTGGACTGCTAACTTTGATGAAATTCAAGATTTCGAAAACGATATTCGAGGAGCGTTTGGAGGAAAGGGATTTTTAACAGAGGAACAGTTTGCGGCGACGAAGGATCCACTCGGAGGAACAAAGGCGGGTCTTAATGATGATTTGGATGCCCTTGCAGCATATGTAACATCATTGTCAAAAAAGGAAGTTAGTCCATTTAAGCCAGCGTCTGGTTTTTCAGAGGCAGCTCTTCGTGGACTTAGAGTTTTTGAATCACAAAGCTGCACCAGTTGCCACGCAGGAGCGAATTTTACGGATAGTGCTTCAGGAAAACTTCATGATGTAGGATCGATTAAAAGAACTTCAGGTAAGCGTAGAGGAGAACAGCTTTTGGGGATTGATACTCCAACGTTATTGGGGCTTTGGAATTCTGCACCTTACTTGCATGATGGATCAGCTGAAACTTTAATGGATGTTTTAGTTTCCGAAAATAAATCGCAACTTCACGGACAAACACAAAAGCTCTCTGAGCAAGAGATTAAAGATTTGGTTCAATATCTCAAAGAGTTATAAAAGGCGTACCTTCTATTGCTGGAATTTGACTGTTGCTTTTTGTTCTTGGAAGATTGCCTTTATTGTTTCTATTTTTGATTTTGATGTATTGGAAATTTTCTGTGCGGATTGTGATTGAAGAAGTGCTTGTACCTCTTGTTCTGTCGGAGCTTCGTAGAGCCGAACGGTTCTCATTCCACCAAGTTTGATGCCATTCACAACACTAGTGACTTCTAATTTCAACTTGCCAGGCTCTAAATCTTGTAGCTCAATACTTAAATTTTGATCATCGCCAGCTGTTAAAACACCAGAAGATGACCCTTGAGTGATTGTCTGAGAAGGCGTCAGAATCCAGCGATAATTTAAAGTATGTCCATCTAGTTCTGGAGCTAGGATTTCTGCATGAATCTTATATTGATTTGCTTGGTTTAGTTTTTCTTGTGAGAGAGTAATTTGAATAGATTGGCGAGCTTTTTGAGTAGAGGCAATATATCGTTTGGGAGCAAAATTAGGTAACTCTGCTGGTTTATTTGCCGTATTATCAATATGTATCAGGATCGATAAAAAAACGACAATTGCTAAGATGAAGTTATATTTATAAAAATCTTTTCTGTTTCTCATATTGCTTCCCTATTATTGGCAAAAATAACTATTACTTCCTATTCTTAAAAAATACTTCGCTGACGTTGCAAAGGCTGTAGATGCTGCTCCAGAGGCTCTCGAACCATAATGATTTGTCCAATACATCACGTTGATCAGATAATATCCGGCGCTTGCATTTGTACTTATGTACTCAGTGCCCGCATCGACAGGAGCATCTATGCTACTATCATTGCTATAAGCTTGAATTCCAGAGCTTGATCCATAAGTGTAATCTGCTTTGTAGATATACAAATCAAGGTCAGCATTTCCACCAATAGGAGTGTATTCGAGGTAGACTGTAAGTGCTCCACCGCTGTGGTAATATAAAAAGAAGTCGTTTGATTTAAATTGATTCGATAGCGAGAAAGCACTTGTGATCGGATCCCCATCGTCTACAATAGTATCTCGTCCCTCAGAGTTATCTCCAATCTGATCTTCAGCCTCTATATCCCACTCGCAGCTTGCATCACCGCCGCCTGCAATAAGATCTGGGTCTCCACCAAGTATGGATAGATTGCTAAACCCATATTCTCTTCGGTCTGCGCGTACTTCAATTTCATCGTCAGTTAAAAATGCACTAAAATCAGTTGCAACGGCCGCATCTAGCTTAGAGAAAAAATGACCGCTATCGACAAAGTCTTCTGTTGTTTTAAATGTTCCTACAAAGACATCCCAGAAATCTTCAAATGGAAGAGTGAGGCCATCGGCATCACTATCAGATAAACCGCCGGCAATGTTATCAAAAAGATCTACTAAGAGTCTGACAATTGCAAACTCTCGAAAGTTTCCTTCACCAATATTATTTGCGACAGGTGTGTCGAGTTTATTGGCTCCACCAGCTAAAGAATTAGTTTCTGTATTATAGTGTATTGCATATCCTGTAGTACCATCCACATTCCCATATGTATCCCTATAAATAGGGTCTTCTAAAACAACAGCCATCAAAAACGTTGCAAAAGCCTCACTCCACGCAAGTCTTGGATCCACTATGCGACGACCGTTGTGAAATCCTCCAGGAGAATCAGAGATGGAATAATTGTCTTCTATAAAATGACCATATTCATGCACAATGATACTATCATCAAAGTGGTCTGTATCTTCGGAGTTCACATCACCATCTATGCCACCTAAAATGTAAATACTATCTGTACCTGTCAGATAGTAACTCAACCCTTCATTGGCATCACCACCTACGTAGGTGGAAGGATTAACACCTCTTTTCCAGTAGACAGTTGCTTTATGATCAACTGAGAAAGAAGTGCCGGTAGCCTGATTTTTTAAAAAATCATTCGCCTGATATATTTTATCTAGAATATTAAAAGCACCACCTTTTAAATCTCCGTTATAAGTGGCATTAGCAACGTTAGCAACTAATGGACCAGGGCCTGTTGCCACAACAGTCGTAGTGACGGAGTAATAGTTTTTAGTTGATGGTGTATCAAGAACGCTTACTTTGTTGTCAGCAGTGTAAGATCGAGAGTTCACTTTAATTGTGTAGGTGGCGCTATCGTCTGGTAAATTGAAGGAATATGTTCCTGTGCTAGTGGTGGTTGTACAATGAAAAATACTGCCGTTTTTTAAAACTTGAACTTCCGCTCCTCGAATTGGGAAGTTGCCTGCGGCTCCTGTCCCAGAAGTGTCTCGTCCTCCTAAGCCACTGCCTGGTCCCACAGCCTCAAACTCTCTTCGTTCATAAAGGGCGGTTCCACTGACGGCTACCGTTGAGCCTGTGCACGTATTATTTGTTACACATGAAGTGGTACAGTAAGACTCCTCCGTAGCTTGTGGAGCAGAGACGGTTGTAGTAACAATTTTGCTACATCCTAGACTAAGAGAGAGTAAGACAAAAGTTAGCGCAACCAAAAATCTCATGTTATCTTATCGGCATTTCGTCCAGGAATTTACAAATTCCTGAGTTATTTTTAATGCTTATGGATGCTCAAATTTGAGAGAAATGCAGGTAAAATTGTCTAAGTTTTCATCAATTAAAAAGATCTTGTCTCATAGTGAGAAAGTATGAAAAATAGGTCCATGTCTACAGTACAAAAAGGATTTAACTCAGATCTCAATATAGGTTCTTCTCATGTTCATATTCAAACGGAAGACTGGGGAAAAGGAAATCCGTTTATCGTCACAAAAGTATTCAAAAATGGTGCTGTTGTTCAGAGTATAAAGACTCCCTATGGAACAGTTTTACCGTTTGGTCCTGTAAGTGATGATCAAGCCATCCGTCTTGCTATGCAAGAGCAGCATCAAAAAATTCTAGACTCGCTCCTTTCTGGTCAAATTCATATCTAAATGATAAGATCATTATAGTTCCAAGTTATCAATTTTCCAGGAGGGATTTTTGATTCAATTTCACCATGTCTATAAGACATACCAGGGCCCCGTTCATGCACTTCGAGATATTAATTTAGATATCAAAAAAGGAGACTTTGTATTTCTCACTGGCCCTAGCGGAGCTGGAAAAACAACTCTATTTAAATTGCTATCTGCCTACGATAAGCCCACTACGGGAAAAGTAAAAGTTGCGGGATATGATCTAGATCAAATTGATGCTAAGGATGTTCCATATTATAGACGAAAAATTGGTGTTGTGTTTCAAGATTTCAAATTACTAAGGGACTACAATATTTTTGATAACGTTGCATTGCCTCTTACGATTTTGGGGCAAACTGGAGCACAAATCAAAAAAAAGGTCCACTCGGCGCTAGATTTAGTGGGGTTAAATCATAGATGGGATTTTTATCCAGAACAAATTTCAGGTGGAGAAAAGCAAAGAGTTGCTATAGCTAGAGCATTAATTCATCAACCAGAGCTTCTCATTGCAGATGAACCAACGGGAAATCTAGATCCTGACTTGAGTGATGAAATAATGTCGCTATTTGATAAGATTAATGCTCAAGGAACAACCTTAGTTGTAGCTACACACGATCACTCATATATAAATAGACGACAAAAACAACATATACGTCTTAAAGAAGGAACTCTTGTTGTATGATATCAGGATCAATTTTTAAAAAAATAGGGTCTTCAATTCGATTTTATCCGTGGGTGCACTTAAGTGCATTTTTGGTTCTGACTTCAACGCTAACTATAATACTTTCTCTTACACTATTTTTCAAAAATTTAGAGGGAATTCTAGTGTCGTGGGGATCCCAAGTTGAGATGAATATCTATTTGGCTGATAACTTAAAGAAAGAAGATCAGCAAGAGATTCATAAGACAATTGTGGAGTTGGGACATTTTAAAAATGTTCAATTCATAACAAAAGAAAGTGCCATAGATAATTTTTTTAGCAAAATGTCCAAATATGTTCCAGATTTTGCGGAGGATAAGGAGTTTTTGAATGTAATTCCCGCAAGCTATCTAGCAACCTTAGAAAAAACACTTCCAATATCTGAAATAGCAAGTATTGGAAAGTCTATACTCAAAATTACAGGTGTAGAGGATGTCTCTTACGGACAAGAGTGGATAGAAAATTTTTCAGTTTTTCTATCTACACTAAAAAATACAAGCTGGTTTATATCTCTAGTGCTAGCAGTGGGAGGAATTTTTGTCATTGGATTTATCATTTATATTCTAATTAACAAGAGGAGAGAGGAAATTGAAATTTATGAGTTATGTGGTGCCACTTCTTCTATGATACAAGCTCCGTTTATAGTTGAGGGTGCTATTCTGTGTTTACTATCTTCAGTGTTAGCGCTCGTATTTTCTTTTTTTATTCTCGTTTTACAAAATAATTTTTTACATTCAGAGATGATCTATTTTGGATTAAATGAGATATTTCATTTTTTTAGTCTCATACAAATTGTAACGACAATTTTAACCTGCACCCTTATTGGGGGAGTGGTCTCTTATTTATTTGTCAGAAAAATGAATAGTGGATGGGCAGCGGCTAGTAGGATATGAAATTATATATAATTTTAACATTTTTAGTTTTTCAAATTTCTCATGGATCTGTTGAATCCAATTATCTTTTACAAAAGAATAAGTTTTTGAAGAAAGAGGTTCAAAACAGAAACATTCTATCTGAGCTCTACCAAGCCCAAATGAGTATAAGAAAGCTTCATCATGATAAATCTAAGATTAAGCAAAAAGTTGATAATGCACAAAGAAGCATAGACAAGATTGCGCCTGTTGTTGATAAAGCTGAGTCCTCATTAATGTCTCAAAAAATTCAGATACAAAAAAGACTCATGTATATTTTAAAATTTCAAGATATGAGTTTTTTGAAAATAATTTTTTCTAGCCAAACTCCATCACAAATGGACAGAAACTTACGAATTCTTAAAGGCTTAACTGAAGTCGATTATATTAATCTCAAATCATATTTTCAAAATGTAAAAGCTTTAATTTTTAAGAAGAAAGAGTTAGTAACAAAAAAAGAGGATCTTCAAAAGCTTTTAAAAGAACTAGATCTTAAAGAACAAGAATTAGTATCGAAGACACAAGAAAAAAATGAAATGCTAGCAAAGCTAGATAAACAACAAAAAAATTTAATCAAGGAACTGCGAAAGATTCGGCAAGAAAATAAAAACTTAACGGCAGAAAGACGAGAGTTTTTAAACACAATTCTAGAACCCCTATTTTTTGAACGTAGGGGAAGTTTAAGAATGCCAATGGATGGAAAAGTTATTCAGGGTTACGGTGTACTTGAGCACCCCATATACAAAACCCAATTTCGACATAAAGGTGTTTTTATTAAACCCAGCTCCTCTCAGTTTGTAAAGTCTGTGGCAAAAGGAAGAGTATCGTACACAGGTGAAATGCCGGGTTTGGGAATGACGTTGATTCTGGACCACGGGGACCATTATTTTTCTATTTATTCTCATATTAAGAATATAGAATTCAACGTAGGAGATACGATTGAAGAAGGACAGACTTTTGCGCGAGTTGGACTTCCAAATCCATTCTTAGGTGAAGGGTTATATTTTGAATTAAGACATTTTTCGGAGCCGGTTGATCCGCAAGATTGGTTTATAAGAAAAGTAGCAAGGAGATAGAAATGAAATCTTTAAAAGTAAAAATTTTCTCAACGATTGGGCTATTCGTTTTATTTTGTATGCTGGTTGCAACAGCAAATACATCTCAAGCTACAGAAAAATATAAAGACCTTCAGATTTTTGCAAAAGTACTTAATCTTGTTCAAAAGTTTTACGTTGAGGATGTGGATGTAACAAAAGTCATTCAAGGAGGGATAAAGGGAATGCTAAGCGAATTAGATCCTCATACAAGTTATTTGCCTCCTGATATATTTAAAGAATTTCAAGAGGAGACAAGTGGAGAGTTTGGTGGAATAGGAATTGAAATTAGTCTTCAAGATGAGGTTCTAACCATTATATCTCCAATTGAAGATACTCCGGCATGGCTAGCAGGTATCAAAGCAGGTGATAAAATTATTTCTATCAATGGGGCAACTACTAAAGGATTAAGTCTTGTTGAAGCTGCACAAAAAATGAAGGGTAAAGAAGGAGAGATCATCAAACTTGGAATTATGAGGAAAGATTTCGATAAACCTAAGGTTTTTGACATTAAAAGAGGAAGAGTAAAAATAAAATCAGTCAAAGTTACGGACCTAGATGAAGGGTATATCTATTATCGAATTACAAGTTTTATTGAGAATACCTACTCTGATTTTGATAAGTCTATCAAAGGTTATCTAGCAAAAAATAAAGCAATAAAAGGAATTATCATTGATCTAAGAAATAATCCGGGAGGACTATTAGAACAAGCAGTCAAGATGAGTGATTTGTTTTTAAAAGATGGAATTATTGTTTCTACAATAGGTCGTAATGAAAAAGAAAAAGAAGTCGTCTATGCAAAAAAAGAAGGTACCCTAGATGGATTCCCAATTATTGTTATTATGAATGAATATTCAGCGAGTGCGAGTGAAATCTTAGCTGGTGCCCTACAGGATCACAAGAGGGCGTTAGTTCTCGGCCAAAGAAGTTATGGAAAAGGCTCCGTACAATCCGTTGTAAAGCTGGGAGATGGCTCTGGTTTAAAATTAACTGTCGCTCGGTACTACACTCCAAATGGAACAGAAATTCAAGGTGAAGGTATTAAGCCAGATATAACTATCGACGAAGTAGATCCAGATGCTTATCAAAAAGCTCTTATTAAAAAATCAATTAAAAGAGAAGCAGACGTTTTTGGACACCTCGCCGGAGCCAAGGAAAGAGCTAAGGGGTCAAAGGGTATTCTTGAGGATTTGCAAAAGCAAAGAGAGGATTTATTTAAAAAAGACTTTCAAATACAACAGGCTTTCAATTACTTAAGAGCTAGTAAAGTTTTTGAAAAATAAGCTTCTATTGTTTATAGCGTTTGTAAATTTCTTGTAGCTCAAATATCAATTCTTGGTATGGCTTTATATTAAAGCCATCATTCTGTAAGTCAGCGGAGTTGTGCATAAGCCAGGCATGTGTTTCATCTAACAAAACACCTTTTCTATAGTCTGAATATGTTTTGGCTAAAAATTGAGTCACAGGCTTAATGTTGTACTTGTGGAGTGCGGCAAGAATTTCTTTTTTATAATTCTCATTTTTTGAAAATAGTGCGTGAGCAATTTCATGATCTAAAGTTGTTCCTTCAGAATCTTTTGCCGTTGCAATCACATAGAATTTTGAGTGCCTATAGCTCTTAAAAAACTTTAATAACAACTTTTCTTCTTTCGTCAAATACTTGAATTGACCTTTAAAAAACGATTCAAATACATATCCAGGAAAATTAAATCCATCCCCCCAAAATGTGTAGTAATCAAATCGCCCTTTTCTTCTTCTATAATCTTCTTGAAATTCTTTTCGAGTAAAGGGCCTGTGGTAAAAGGATGGAGATTCATAGTACTCTTGAAAGCGAATCAAAGTCTTAGCCATTTCTCTTTTTTTGTGAAATGCAAGATGGAATACTCCTGGCATAATTTGTAATACACTAAACAGCTCGGAGGTGTTGACGGTCTCTACTTTGGTTGTAGGTACTCTCTCAATAACAATTAAGTCATCCATCTCCCTGTAAGGAATAAGGTTTAAGTCTTCGGGGATTCTATCTAGAGTATTTATTTTTTCATATGCAATCGCATCAATGGCAGCAATATAGGTGTGTTGGTAGCTAAGCCAGGACTCATCTGACGCTCTTACGAACTCCATTTCTATTCTCTGTGCAATGTGATGTGCAATAAAATAGTTTCTAATTTCAGTAGGTAGTAATTTTAAGAGTTCGCTTTCAATAATTTCATGGCTAATTAGAAAGGGAAGAAATTTATTACTCTTAAAATCATTATCAATATACACCCGTCTTTGGAGGCTGCTGTATCCAGCTATATAGGGTATTTCAAAATCCTTATTTACTTCATAAGTAGAGATAAGATCATTCATTGCACTTACAAAGGAGAGTTTATCAAAGTTCCCCAAAAGCTTTCCCGTGCCGTATCCAATGGTTTGAGCTGAATGTTTAAGTATTGCTTGGGCAATTGTAAGGGAGCTTTTTTGAGAAAGACCAAGGTTTCTGGATGATTGATATATAAGAGCTGTTGGAGTAATGAGTTGTTTTAAGTCTTGATCGGGGAGCTTTTGTATCCACTGTGCAATTTCAACACGTGCATAGACAGTCTTATGTTGAATTTCAAATAACTCAGATTGTTCTCTAAAAATAATTTTATAATGAGTTGATAGGATGTTTAGAGTATTCTTGAGTTGGAATTTATTATTTTGAGTGATTTTTTTGAATCGGCTAAGTCGTTCTTGCTCAATTAATGACTCGTATGTAATTTCGGATTTGCCAAAGAATTCGAAGCACGAATTCTTTGCATGCAATAAATTGATGATTAAAAAAAATGCAGTAAATAGGCATTTCATATCTCCCCCCCCTAAAAGCTAAAAGAGTTTTCCTAATTTAGCTTTTCTTTTGCGACTTCTTCTATTTGGGATTTAGAAATAAGGTACTCAATTACTTTTTCTTCAGTAATCATATTCTTAAGTCTATTTTTGTTATCAGGCTGCGAGTAAATTGAGCGAACCTTTTCTTCTTCAATTCCTGTTTGTGAAATATAAGATTGAATTCTTGCTTCAATATCGTTGTCTTCAGCGTTCAGCTTTTCTAGGTCTGCAATTTTATTGACCAAGTAGCTAGATTGAATAATGAATGTTGCTGTTTGTGTAAAATCTTGGTCCCACTTGCTAGCATAGTCATTCAACTGATCTTTTGATAAACCCATATTTCCCATTCTCTGAAATGTATCTTGAATGAGAAATTCTTTTTGTCTCTGTAATAATGTTTTTGGAACATCAAAAGGATTTTCTTCGGCCAGTTTTCTTAAAAGTCTATTTTTGAGATCTTCTTGGATTCTTTTTTCTTCTGTTGTTTTGTAATCAAGTTCGATTGCTTCTTTGAGCTTATCAACAGTGTCAAAACCTATTGTTTTTGCAAACTCATCGTTTAGTTCTGGAAGAACCTTCTTTTTAAGTTCTTTTAGAGTGATTTTAAATTGTACTGGTTTGCCAGCGATTTCTTTTGCATGGTACTCATCTGGGAATTTTAAATTTGCTGTGATTGTTACGCCAACCTTCATTCCCACAACAGCTTCTTCGAAGCCATCGATAAAGCTTTTTGATCCTAAATCAAGAGCGTGCCCTGTACCTGATCCATTTGGAAGTGGAGCTCCGTCAACAATGCCTTCAAAATCAATGACTGCTACGTCGCCCATTTGAGCTGCTCTATCGTCAAGAACAGGAGCAGTTTCTGCTCGGCTGGAACGGATATTATCAATTGTTTTTTGAACATGACTTGCATCAAAATTAAGTTTTTCTTTTTGTATTTTTAAACCTTGGTATTTTTTAACTTCAACTTCTGGATGAACTTCAAATGTTAATGAAAATAGGAAAGGTTTGTTTTCATCGAGCTCTTGTACCTGAAGTTGTGGTTGGTTAATTGGGTTGAGTCCTTTTTCATCAAGTGCATTGTAGAAATTTTCTTCAACCAAATGTTGGATAACGTGGCTATCTACCTGGTCTTTAAAGTTTGTTTTGATGACATTCATTGGAACTTTGCCCGCGCGAAATCCCTTAATTTTAGCGTTTTTTTGTACTTCCTCGTAAGCATGCTGGTATTCTTTTTGAACAGCTTCAACTGGAATTTCAAATGAGATTTTTCTTTCAAGCTTACTGACTTCTTCGATTTTAAACGACATGATAGTGTCTCCTTACTTCTTTAACTCTCAAGCCGGAGATTCGCAAAAAAGAAGCCCGGCATTTCCTAAATATTTTAAGGTTCGACCCTATGCGATAGATATCCAAAAATCAACACTTTATCGTTTCAGCAAATCCTTGTTTTTTGCCCCCAAGAGCCGTCATAATGGCCTATGCAATTAAAGCCCCTCATATTTGTAACTGGTAAGGGTGGAGTCGGTAAATCCACAATCGCTGCTGCTTTAGCTTTGGGTCTTTCTCAAAAAGGAAAGCGTGTTCTGCTTGTGGAGTTTGGCGAGAAAAGCTTTTTTGAGAAATTTTTTCAATTACCTAGGGTGGGTTATAAGCCACACGTTATATCGAGCGGGCTTGAGCTTAGCCTGTGGGACTATATCTCCTGTTTGAGAGAGTATGTAGGGTTTTATGTAAAGACAGACAAAGTGTTTGATCTTTTTTTCTCGAATCAAATTGTGCAAAAATTTATTCAAGCTGCCCCATCTCTGAAAGAGTTAGCTCTTCTTGGTAAAGCTACAAGTCAGCCACGAAAAGTGGGCCCATCATTAGGTTATGATCATATCATCATAGACTCTTATTCTACAGGTCATCACAAAGCTCTTTTGAAGGCGCCATTTGGTATGTCCGAAGTCATTCAGAGGGGGCCAATGGGTGTGCATAGCAGGGAGATGATTCGAGTCATTCAAGATCCGACGTATACACAGCACTTTATTGTTCTTAAACCAGAAGAGCTACCAGTGGTTGAGGGTTTGGAATTGCAGTCACAACTTCGAACAGATTTTTTGATTGAAGCGCATCTGGTGTGCAATCAGATATTAACATATCCTAAAATATCAAACACGGCATCTGAGCCTGTGGAAGTTTTTTTTAGAGAGGAAAATGAGCTACAAAAAAAGTATTTAAACCTACTTGAAGATAAAAGAGCGCTGACGGCTCAACACTGTTTTCACAAAAAAGATAAAATTGCTTTTTTAAACTCTATTTTTAGAGATCTTGTTGCCTCTGGGGTGGTGATTCCATGAGAGATCTTATTCAAAAACATAAAATTTTTGTATGCGCAGGAAGTGGGGGCGTTGGTAAAACAACAGTGTCATCTTCTATAGCGCTGCTAGCCGCCTCTATGGGAAAGAAGGTTTTATTGTTCACAATAGATCCCTCTAGAAGGCTTGCAACATGTTTGGGATTAGACAGCTGGAATGGAGAAATTGTTTCGGTTAAAAACTTTGAATCAGGAGGGGTTTTGTATGCCTCAATGGTGGATCATAAAAAAATTTTTGATGAGTTTGTAAAAGAAAATAGTCCTTCGAAACAAGATTCAGAGAGGATGTTAAAAAATAGACTTTATAAGGAACTCTCAACAAATCTAAGCGGATCCCAGGAGTTTACGTCTCTTAGATCCCTACAAAAGGCTGTGGACTCTAAGCAGTATGATTTTATTGTCCTAGATACACCGCCAGCTCAGCATACTCTGGATTTTGTCAAGGCGCCTCAGGTGTTGTTCAATTTATTTAGTGGGCCAGTGGTTGAGTGGTTCCGAAAATTGACTCAAAAAAAATCAGGTATTTTGTCAATTCTGAGCAAGGGAACTCAAGCTGCTGTAGCAGTTCTGGAGAAAATAACGGGCGCAGAATTTATTACTGAACTTCAAGATTTTTTTGTAAGTGTATCAAATTGGAGTCCTTCTATACAAAATATGGTGATCCAAGCTCAAAAAATACTGATGGGGCAAGATACTGCTTTTTTGATTATTACAAATTTAGATGAAGCGCGGATCATAGAGGCCCAAGATAATATTAAGGACTTTAAGAGGCTTGGTTTTTCTGTAAAATCAATAGTTGTTAATAGAATGACCCCGGATTTTGAATTGATGTCAGTTCATAATCAGCAAGTTATAGATCTTTATCAAAATTTAAAACAATCTGAAGCAGAACAAGTATCTGAAGTTATTAAGCAGTCTACGCCTGGAATTCAGTTTTACAAACTTCCAAAGATCCTTTTTAATGAAGAGGAGTTGGCAGGACTTGTTGAGTTATCCCAAGCATTCAAATCTATTGAGGTGAAACAATGAAAACAATGAACGCAGCATTGGTGGTGATTTTTCTAATTTCTTGCCAGATTGTTGAGAGAAAACGACCGTCTGATATACCGGCTTCAGATGCTACATTTGAAAATGCAGTTGTTTACTATAGAAAAGGGCAACATGAAAAATCTTTTGCTTCTATTGAGGCTTATCTGCTGGCATATCCTCAAACGACAAAATTAGTCGAGTCGCTTTATCTGAGAGGAAGAAACGAGAGGTTTTTAGCAAAATATGTTAATTGCCTAGAGACTTTTCAAAATATTATAGAGTTAACAAAAAATAAAAAAGATAGTTACTTCAATTATGCTCTTTATCAAAGTGGTATTTGCTATGAAATGTTGGGGGATATAGAAAAGGCAATTGCGGTGTACCAAGACGCGCTAAGAGCAACGGGTTCGCTTCCCGCTCAGCTTCGGGACCTTGAAATTCCATCTAGATTAGCTTTGTGCTACTCCCGGTTGGGAGAGAAGCAAGCCGCAGAGAAGTATAACAAAAAACTGCAAATTTCACTTAAGGAATACTTATCAAAAAAACAATTTACAAAAGAAGAAAAAGAATTTTATGCAGAAATTCTTTTTAGTATGTCTTCGTTAGAAATACCTCTCAAAGATCAGCAAGACTTTGACGCTGTACTTACATCTCTTGAAATGAATCAAGTAACTCTCATACAGCTATTAAAGTTCAATATTCAACCCTACACTTTAAAAGCTCTAAATATATACGTGCAAAATTATACGAATTTACATGAGTATTTAGTGCAGCTTAGAATTAATGAAGGGATTGACCCAACGTTATCAAATCGAGGCAAGCAACAGATACAAAAAGAAATGGCCTTTAAGGTTTTGGAAAATATAGAATCTTTAGAGGTTTTATTATTACCAGAAGCTATGCAGCCAGATCTATCCGCAGAATTTGAAAAGCTAAAAGAAATTAAAGGTAAGTTTGAGCTCATGTCGGTACAAAGAATGTCTGGCGATGGATTAACGCCGGACGCTCAGAGACGTGAAAGTCTTAAAAAGGAAGGTAAGGTCATTGATAAACCAACAGTGCTAGAGGAAAAATCACAGCAGGAGAAAAAGTAATGTCAGAAGGATTTAAATTTTTTATAAGAGCACTTAAGCTTATTTCTCAAGATAGAGAAATAAAGTATTTGTCTCTGGCTCCTGTCTTTATATTCATTCTCATTTTACTTGTTGGGCTAGTTGGCGGCGTCTTTTACATTGATGATCTGATGAATATCTTTCTTGCGGATCAGATGATGCAAATGAATTCAAGTATTCGAATATTGATTTATGTTTTAGGGTTTCTATTGTTTGGATTTTTCTATTATGTAATCGCGTTTGTGGCTACTTCACTGGTTAGTATCCCTTTTTGCTCTAAAATATCAGACAAAGTTATTCAAAACCATACGCAGCTGAAAATTGAATCTACAACCCTTAAAGAGGATATAGTCTCTTTTTTTAAGATGCTAAAAGCTGGCTTGGTGAAGGCTTTGTTTCTGGTAGCTATAGGAATTATGCTATTTATTTGCAGTTTTATTCCTGTATTAGCACCTCTTGCTTTTTTTACATCCATATTCATATTGGCTTTTGATAGTACTGATTTTGTATTTGAAAGATTTAACTATGGATTTAGGCAAAGGATTGCGTTTTTGAAGAAAAATCTTTTCGCCTACCTAGGGCTGACACTTGGACTTTGTTTAGTTGTAGTTATTCCATTTGTACAATTTTTGGTACTACCTTTGGCGGTTTGTGGATCGACTCTGTTGTTTGCAAATAAGATGCGTTAACAAAAAAAGGTTAAAATATGATCAAAGAAGATATTCATAATTTAATATGTAAAAATCGAAAACAAGTTGATCAATGGTTTTCTGATAGAAGATCTCAAATTCAGTTACCATTTTATACAAGTGTGGATGTTCGTGATTCTGGTTTTAAGGTGGTCAGCGTAGATGCAAATATTTATCCTGCTGGTTTTAATAATATTTGTCCAACAGACAAAGAAGAGGCCCCAGATATAGTCAGACATTACATAGTGAATACGTATGGTTCTCAAATTCAAAAAATTGCAATTTTAGCTGAGGAGCACTCTAAGAATGCATTTTATTGGGAGAATATGAAGTGGATTATGAGTATGATTTCCAGAGCAGGATTTGAGGTTAGGGTTTGCTTTCCTCAAGACTTGCAATCGGAGATGCTTTTTGACTCTTCGTCTGGAGAGAAAATTAAAGTAAGCCCTTTTAAAAAAGTGGATGGTTTTCTAGTAGGACAAGATGGATTCACGCCTGATATTATTATTAGTAACAATGATTTTTCAAATGCCTATGAGCAGTGGGCTCAAGATCTGAAGGTTCCAATTAATCCGCCTAGAGGGTTAGGTTGGCACCAAAGGAAGAAGAGTGATCACTTTAAATTTTACAATCAACTGGCATCTGAGTTTGCTCAAGTTCTTGGGGTAGATCCATGGACTTTTACTGTACAGACAGAAATTTACTCTGACTTTAATGTGAATGATCTGGACTCAAGAGAAGCACTTGCTGTTCAAGTTGGAAAAATGCTTACTCAGATTGAAAGTAAGTACCGCACACTCAATCTTGATTCAAGGCCAACTGTTTTTATAAAAAATAACTCTGGTACGTATGGATTAGGGGTAATGAGTGTTCAATCTGTAGATGAAGTTAAGCAGATGAACAGTAAAATGCGCGGAAAAATGAATGCTGCTAAAGGTGGAAAAGACGTTACAGAAGTTATTTTACAAGAAGGTGTGCCGACCTCTTTAATTCAAGGGAATGAAGTTGCAGAGCCTGTTATTTATATTATTGGGTGTGATTTAGCGGGTGGTTTTTTTAGGACACATACTCAAAAGGGTCCTGATGACAGTTTGAATTCTCCGGGAGCAGTCTTTAAACGCATGTGTGTGAGTGATTTGAAAGTAGATATGGGCGGATGTCCGATTGAAAACGTCTATGGTTGGGTTGCTCGACTCTCTTCCTTAGCCATTGGTTTCGAGGCCAAAGAAAAAGGAATCAAAATATAACCGAAAGGTACGGCGCCACTGTTGGTTTAGCATTGCATCAAATACAACGAATGATGTGTATTTGATGCAATGCTAAACCAACAGTGGCGCCGTACCTTTTGGTTAAAATGGGGCCCAATCCATAGTGATTGGTTTTTGGGAAAGTTCAAAAATTTCTTTTCGCTCTATGGTAACTTTTTTTCCAACTGAGTTCGTATGGTCAAATTCAATTTTAGATAGGACCCAGTATTCTGGCCAAGCATCATAAATATTTTTAAAAGAGAAGGTCGTATTTTCACTTACTTTAAAACTAATATCTGTATCAGTGGGTTTGAGTTTGAATATGTCATCGACTGGAATTCGCACGGGCACTGGTAATTTTGTACGGTCTGAGACTATACAGGGAGATGTAATCACTAAAGTAGGTCGTTCTCCACTAGAAGCAATACCTTCTGCCTCAAAGGTCAACTTATACTCATTAAAGTATCCGCACAGAGTTTCTCCTGTGGAGCTCTCTTTGACTAAAAAATTTCTCACTTGTACTTGGAATTCTCTTTGTAATTTGGCTACTTTCAAGCTTGATACAATCTCTTTGTTAAGTGCTGAATGAAGAGTGGATTCTGGTTTAAACATTTCAAAAAAATCTTGATTCTCAACGGCTGCAGGATATCTATCTGGTCTGAATCCTATAAATGATGCTAGCCATGCAAAAAAGCAAACGGCTAATACTACAAACATCATTTTTTTGTACTGCTCACAAAATTTTTTCATAAGTATTTGATCTCATATGCTATTTCGGCAGACTCGCCTAAAGACTTTCTATGTTTAAAAAAAACTAGACCTTCGAACTGTTAAGTTGCGAGTTCAAATATAAATGCATCCGTAGAAAAGACTTTAGTCCAGAAAAGAAATTACTCTACTGAATCAATTCAACATTCCTAAACGGCAGAGGGATGCTTGAGGTGTTCGGAGGGGAACAACATGAATAAATTTATATTACTTTTATCAATCATTTTTTTCTTCAAAGTAGCAAATGCACAACAAAAAGAATGGACCATGCTGGTGTTTTTGAATGGTCATAATAACTTAGACTCATTCGGAGACTTGAATATTAATCAGATGGAACAGTTTGGTTCAACGGATCAGATCAATATGGTTGTACAAAGAGCATCAACCAGAACTCAAGATACTCAACGTCTTTTCATAACAAAAGGAGTAGATCAAAATCGAATTGAATCTCCTGTTGTGCAATCTTTACCTCGCGTTGATATGGGAGACTACAAGCAATTTATTGATTTTGTACTTTGGGGAACTCAGAATTTTCCAGCAAAAAAATATTTTGTAGTTATATGGAATCATGGAAGTGGTTGGCATTCGCTGCTAAATCGACTTGGAATGGCAGGCGGGCCAACTGCGGATATTTCAAACGATGATTACACGAATAATAAAATTACAACTGTTGAAATGGGATATGCATTTAAGTTTTTAAGAAAGCAGCTAGGCTCTAAAATTGAACTGTATGGTAGTGATGCTTGCCTTATGCAGATGCTAGAAATTTCTTATGAAATAAAAGAGGGTGTGAAGTTTGTGGTGGGTTCACAAGAGTTAGAGCCAGGAGCTGGCTGGCCATACCATCGCTTTATTAAAAGATGGGCGCAGAATCCTTACATCGATGGCGGAGAGCTTGGAACAATTCTGACAGAAGAATATCTAAATGAATATCCAGATCAGTCTACAAATCCATTTGGAACAACGTTGTCTGTTGTTGATAATGCACACGTAGATGCTGTGGTAGAAAACATAAAGCATTTTAAAAGAGAATTATTGAACGTCTCCAACAAAACATTGTTGGCAAATGCAGCTACTGGAACACAGAGTTTTTACTATAATGATTATAAAGATCTCTACCATTTCATGATGAGATTAAGTGCGCTAAATGCACCAATTAATAAATCTGTGGTAGAATCTCTACAAATCTCTCTGATGAATTATATCGTTAATTATGTAAATAATGAGGACAAACCAAATGCGTATGGAACATCGATTTGGATTCCCTCTTATAAGTACTATTATGAACAACACCAATCTGCGTACTCAGAATTAGCATTTGAAAAAGAGACAGGTTGGAGTGAGTTCTTAAGAACGATTCACTAATTCTCAATAAGCATGATGGTACCAGTTTAAATAGTGAGAAGTATTTTTCTGGTACCTCCGTTGCCGGACTTTATTATTTTTGGTTTTTAATGGAAAGTGCAAAGGCGTAAAGTCTCATTTGCTTAATCATGGAGGCTAATCCGCTTGCACGAGTTTGAGATAGGTGGGTCTTTAGGCCAAGCTCTTCTAAAAAATCTGGAGGCGTGTGGATCACTTCTTCTGGAGTTCTACCAGAATAAACTTTAAGTAAAAGAGCCACAAGTCCTCGAACAATTGCTGCATCACTGTCTGCGTAGAAGTAAATTTTTCCTTCTTTCATTTCTGCAAACATCCATACAGAAGATTGGCAGCCCCTCACCTTATACTGGTCTGTCTTGTACTTATCATCAATAGAACAAGCTTTTCCAATTTCAATGAGGTGAGAGTATTTATTCTCCCAATTTTCAAATTGGGAGAATTCTTTTACGATAGATTGTTGGAGTTCTTGAATATTCATGTGTACTGTTTTGCAAGTTCCACGAATGTTCGAATCATACAACCAGAAGCGCCTTTGGCGTTGTTGTAAGGAACTCTGTGGCCTGTGTTCCATGCTGTACCTGCAATATCAAAGTGAGCCCATGGAATTTTAGGATCTACAAACTCTGCTAAGAAAACTGCGCCATGTGCGGAGCCGGCACCTTTTCTTGCTGTTACATTCTGAAGATCTGCATAAGCACCTTTCATATCTTTTGAATGCTCCTCATGCATAGGCATTTCCCAAACAAGTTCTCCGGCAGAAGAAGCGGCTTTTTTAATCTTTTGAGTTAATTTTTCGTCACGTGAGAAAAATCCCGTGTGCGTATCTCCAAGGGCAATAACCATAGCTCCTGTTAAAGTTGCTGCGTCCACAATAAACTGTGGCTCTTGTTCGCTCGCGTAAACAAGTGCATCTGATAAAATTAATCTTCCCTCTGCATCTGTATTGATAACTTCAACTGTTTTTCCGTTGCGTGCAGTTACGATATCGCCTGGTTTATTTGCCATTGGACCTGGCATATTTTCACTGGCAGGAACTATCCCGATCGCATTGACCTTAAGTTTTAGTTTTGCAATTGCCAGCATCGCTCCAATAACATTTGCACCACCACACATATCATATTTCATTTCGTCCATGCCTGCGCCTGGCTTGATACAAATACCACCGGAGTCAAAAGTGAGTCCTTTTCCTACATAACAAATAGGTTTTTTGCTTCCGCCACCTTTGTATTCCATAATAATAAGACGAGGTTCTGTTCCTCCTCCAAGAGAAACGCTATGGAAAACTCCCATTTTTTCTTTTTTAATACGTGCTTCATCCCAAACAGTTACTTTTAAACCTGTGCCTTGCGCAGCTTTCTTTGCAGAGTCAGCTAAGATCAAGGGATTCATTTTGTTACCTGGAGAATCTCCGAGTGATCTTGAGAAATTTATGGATTCACACAAGACGAAAGATTCTTTGTGAGTTTTTTGTGCTGATTTTGCGGCAGATGCCAGACTAAAAAGAGCGGATACTTTAATAGTTTTTTCTTCTTTTTTAGATTTGAAAAGTTCTGATGAGTAGTCTGCAAGATAAAAGCCTTCAAATAATCCTGCAAGCTTTGAATCTTTATCTTTGCCAGATAGAGGGAGGCTTTCTGCTGCTACTGTGGCATCTTGAACTCCATGAGCTTTGAGTGCTTTCAATGCTACAGCAGATGCTCTTCGAATACTTTCGTGATTTGATTTTTTAAGATCTCCAATACCTATAAGAAGTATATTCTTGAAACCCTCAACAGCCGGAGTTCCGCGTAAGAACAACCCGTCATTGATATTTCCCTTAAATGGAGAGTCGCTAGTGAGTTCAGAAAGATTTGCTAAAGAATCTTTTGATAAACCTTTTAGAGAGATTGCTAATTTTTTATCTTTTCCTGTGCTACTTGCAAACAGGACAAGAGTCGAGCCAGTCACGCTATTTAATGATTTTGTTAAGAAACTAAATTCCACTGCCATTGTTTTCTCCTTATCAACATGTCGAGGTGCCTCTTTTTAACACAAGGATATCCCTTTGGCTAGGTGAAATGATGTGATTTTTACTCCGTTAAAGGTCCGAATTTACAAAGTAATTAAGAAGATTTAGCGATATCCGATATATGATTGAGAGAGAGTGAGAGGGGAGTTTTTAACCCTACTTGCCAACGGTTACAAAATGCACATGTTTGGTGTAGTTTGCATCCAGTGTTGATACATCTAGAAGGAGTTTTATAATGCCGTTAATTCCAATGGTCGTTGAACAAACATCGCGTGGTGAGAGAAGTTTTGATATTTATTCACGACTTCTAAAAGAAAGAATTGTTTTTATTGGAACTCCAATAACAGATGAGGTTGCAAATCTTGTTGTAGCGCAATTACTTTTCTTAGAGAGTGAAAATCCAGAAAAAGACATTCAAATCTACATCAACTCTCCGGGAGGCAGCGTTACAGCTGGGATGGGAATTTACGATATCATGCAATTTGTAAAGTGTGATATTGCAACATACTGCATTGGTATGGCAGCGAGTATGGGGTCGCTACTTTTAACAGCAGGTACAGAGGGTAAAAGATATATTTTGCCGCATGCCCGAGTCATGATACATCAACCACATTTAGGTGGTGGCGGAATTGGTGGACAAGTTACTGATATTGAAATCCATGCAAAAGAACTTGTCAGAGTAAAAGATATGCTTACTGACATTTATGTGAAACATACAAAAAAAGATAAAGGGTTTCTCAAAGAAGCCATGGAAAGAGATCATTACTTAAGTCCACAGAATGCAAAAGAGTACGGCTTGGTGGACCACGTTGTAGAATTTAGAAAGTTGAATAAGTAGTTTAATTACTAAAAGGAAGCGCCAGATGAATAAAAAAACAAATAACGGACTCTCATGTAGTTTTTGTGGCAAGAGCCAAAAAGAAGTTAAAAAGCTGATAGCTGGTCCGGGTGTTTACATTTGTGATGAATGTATTGATCTATGTAACGATATTATAGCCGAGGAAAAAGAAAAAGAAGTTGTACATGATGGTGAAGGTTTTAAAGTTCCAAAGCCATCAGAGATTAAAGAATTTTTAGATGGATATGTCATTGGCCAAGATACAGCTAAAAAAGCTTTGTCTGTGGCGGTTCACAATCACTATAAGCGTATCAATCAAGTTGGAAAAAAAGATGATGTTGAGCTTGCAAAGTCTAACATCATGTTGATTGGACCAACTGGAACAGGGAAAACGCTTCTAGCGCAAACAATTGCTAAATATTTAAACGTTCCGTTCGCAATGGCAGACGCTACCACTCTTACTGAAGCAGGTTATGTGGGTGAAGATGTGGAAAATGTGGTTTTAAATCTTTTGCAAGCAGCAGATTACGATGTTGAAAAAGCGCAGCGTGGTATTATTTATATTGATGAGATCGATAAAATTTCTAGAAAGTCTGAAAACCCATCAATTACACGTGACGTTAGCGGTGAGGGAGTTCAGCAGGCATTACTCAAAATTTTAGAAGGGACTGTTGCTAATTTACCTCCAAAGGGTGGAAGAAAGCATCCTCAACAAGAATTTATTCAAGTTAACACTTCCAATATCTTGTTTATATGCGGCGGGGCTTTCGTCGGGTTAGAGAAAATCATTGAAAATAGAATGACTCAAAAATCAATCGGTATTGGGGCCTCTATTCCAAGCGGTAAGGATAAAGACAAGGAAATTAATGAGTTATTTAAAAATGTCCAGCCAGATGACCTTGTGAGGTTTGGACTCATTCCTGAGTTTATTGGTCGTTTGCCAGTTTTAGCGTGCCTAGACCAATTGACAGAGGAAACTCTCATAGACATCTTAACTAAGCCGAAGAATTCTTTAACCAGACAGTATCACAAGCTCCTCTCATATGAAGGAGTTGATCTGCAGTTTACAGATGAGGCTCTTCGAGCGATTGCTCAATCTTCGCTCAAGCGCAAAACGGGTGCGCGAGGACTACGCAGCGTTATCGAAAATGCAATGATGGATATAATGTACGAAATCCCTTCCATGAAGGGCGTTAAGAAATGTATAATCGATAGAGAAGTCATAACGGAGGGGAAGGCCCCGACTTACAGACTAGCATCTGATGAGCCTGAGGGTGCCGAACAAAAAGGCAAAGACCTCAAAAAAGTCAGCGAGGAGTCCGCTTAAGTTAGTAGCCATCCCTTCTGAGTACTTAAAATTAAGTACCAAAAGTAATTCAGAAAGGATGGTTTATGGCTGAGGGACGAAAAGAATCAAAAGACAGCAAAATATTACCGCTACTCCCACTCAGAGATCTCATCGTGTTCCCACACATGATGATGCCCCTCTTCGTTGGTCGTGAAAAGAGTATTAATGCTCTTGAGAAGGCGATGAACGATAGAACAGATATCATCCTAGCTGCACAAAAAGATGCAAAAACAAATTCTCCAGAAGCTGGGGACATCTACAATATTGGAACGCGCGGCACGATCATTCAACTTTTAAGACTTCCAGATGGAACCGTAAAAGTTTTAATCGAAGGGAAATCTCGAGTAAAAATTAATAAATTTCAAAGCAACGATAGCCTATTCGAAGTGGAATATGAGGAGTTGCCAGAAAGAGTGGACAATAAAGTTGAGGCGAATGCGCTTATGCGTTCGGTGAAAACAACTTTTGAAACTTACGTTAAACTCAATAAAAGAATTCCACCTGAGATTCTTATGAGAGTCTCCACTATTGAGAATGCAGGTGAACTTGCTGATATCATAGTGGCGCAACTCAATCTGAAGCTTGAAGATAAGCAAAAGATTTTAGAAATTGCGGATCCAGCGGAAAGACTTGAGAGACTTCTCAACCTCATGACTGGCGAAATCGAGATTCTTGAAGTCGAAAGAAAAATTCGCAATCGAGTAAAAAAGCAAATGGAGAAGTCTCAAAAAGAGTACTATCTCAATGAGCAAATGCAAGCGATTCAAAAAGAGCTTGGTGAAAAAGACGATTTCCAACAAGAAGTTAAAGAACTAGAAGAAAAGCTCAAAAAGAAAAAAATGAGCAAAGAAGCAACGGAAAAAGTTAAAAAAGAAATTCGTAAATTAAAAATGATGTCTCCAATGAGTGCAGAGGCAACAGTTGTAAGAAACTACATTGATTGGATTTTAAGTTTACCGTGGTACGAATACTCTGAAGACAAGCATGATCTTGAATTTGCAGAAGAAGTTCTCAATGAAGATCATTGGGGCCTTGAAAGAGTAAAAGATAGAATTTTAGAACACTTGGCTGTTCAAAGCATGACAGACAAGCTTCAAGGACCAATTTTGTGTTTAGTTGGACCTCCTGGGGTTGGTAAGACATCTCTTGGAAGATCTATTGCAAAAGCATTAAATAAATCTTTTGTTAGAATTTCTCTTGGCGGAGTTCGTGATGAGGCAGAAATTCGTGGTCATAGAAGAACATACGTAGGAGCAATGCCAGGAAAACTCATTCAAGGTCTTAAGAAAGCGGATAAAGGAAATCCAGTTCTATTATTAGATGAAATCGATAAGATGAGTTCTGATTTTAGAGGTGATCCAGCTTCAGCAATGCTTGAGGTATTGGATCCAGAGCAAAATGCAACTTTCCAAGATCACTATTTGGAAGTTGAATATGATCTTTCTAAGGTGATGTTCATTACAACTGCTAATACTCTACATACAATTCCAAGACCTCTTTTGGATCGTATGGAAGTCATCAGCCTTGAAGGTTATACAGAGACAGAGAAACTAAAGATCGCTGAAAACTACCTGGCGCCAAAGCAAGCTGAAAAGCACGGTTTGGATGATGGAAAAATTAAATTTACAGAGGCAGGTTTAAGATTCCTTGTTCGTCACTATACAAAAGAGGCGGGTGTTAGAAATCTTGAGCGTGAAGTTGCAAATGTCTGTAGAAAAGTTGCCCGTGAGCTAATGAAAAACTCTAAGGGTAAAAAGGCGGTTAAATCTTTCCAAATTAATCCTAAAACAGTTGTAGAACTTTTAGGACCAGAGAAATACAAGCACGGTAAGATTGAAGAAGTAAATGAAATTGGCTTAGTAAATGGTATGGCTTGGACAGAAGTGGGTGGAGATCTTTTAAGTATCGAAGCCAACATGGTTCCAGGAAAAGGGAAGTTTACAGTGACTGGTCAGTTGGGTGATGTGATGAAAGAATCATGCTCAGCGGCTATGAGTTATGTAAGATCGCGTGGACCTCTCTTTGGATTAGATAAAGAGTTTTTCTCAAATCTTGATCTACACATTCACGTTCCAGAGGGTGCTATTCCAAAAGATGGTCCTTCTGCAGGTATTGGAATGACTACGGCGATTGTTTCTGCAATTACGCGCATTCCTGTTAAAAGAACAGTGGCTATGACTGGTGAAGTAACATTGAGAGGTAAAGTTCTTGCTATCGGTGGTTTAAAAGAAAAAGTTCTTGCAGCTCACCGAGGTGGAATTAAGACAATCATTTGTCCAAAAGAAAACGAAAAAGATTTAAAAGATATTCCAAAAGAAGTTCTTAAAGATCTTAAAGTTATCTTAGTCGACCACGTAGACCAAGTTCTTGTGAATGCGCTGGATATTCAAAAACCTCAAGATCTGTTTAAGTTTAGAACGGATAAGGTGTTTGGACTTAAGGCTCAATTCACAGGCCACAGCTTTCACTAACTCGATCTTTGAGGTTAACTCGGCGTTGATCGGTTGTTTGGCTCAGTTACATAGGAATACTATGCGCCTGTCGCCTCACAACCTCTCGCCTTGATTTAACCTCAAATCTCTTCGTTAGAAAATCTAAGAGGTCCGATATTTTTGTTGGACCTCTTTCAAAAATCCTCACATAGCCTCCGGCTATGCTCCAGTGTTTTTCAATAATTATTTATAAAAAATTATTATTCGCAAACAGGTTCATTGCCGACTATAAAAACCTGTATGATTGATTCTTGGATTGAACTTTCGATCCGTGTTTGTAGAATATTTGCCTTTAATGAAATCTCTTGATCTAGTTTGAGTACGCCAAGTTCATTAACAGTCCCAATTGTTCTAAGCTCTTCGCGTCCACAGAAATATGAGATTTGAATAGTATCGCCTATGTAAGCGGCAAAAATTGTTAGCCACATTTTGTAGAGGGATTGATCAATGTTTAGTTGAGGTATTTATACAGATCTTGTGGCCTAAGAATAGGGGGTAGCAAATTTTTAGCACGTTCATTCATAGGGGTTTTTCTGTACCTTGTGTAGCTGGGGTGAAAGGCTGAATACTGGTACACGCCTAGAGCCTCCATTTCGTATCCAAAAAACAAGAGGGTCCACAAAGACTCCTTACTTTGTTGAAACTCAATTAGGTAAGACGCTGGGTCAACAATTCGAACTTCTGTGTAATAGCCATGTTTATTCATAGTCAGATGGATATAGTCACTTAGAGGAATAGGCCGAATTTCACGAGATGCATTTACGGATGCATCATATATATTTCCTCTGCCATCATAGACAGCAACATGCGATCTCCAGGTTTTATCATTTACGAATACATTGCCAAGAACCAATACTTTAACATTCTTCATATCAAAAATTTCTGGCATCGCTCTCATAATGTATAATACTTCAGCTGCATCGTGATTGCAGATTCCGTTTATAAATTCTTGCTGAAAATAACTAGATTGAGCAATTCTGATAACATCTGATGACAGGGTTTCCTTTGTATTAAAATATTCTGAACACATGATTGCAAAAGTATCTGCGGGGATGAAAAAGCAAAAAAATATAGATAGCATCAGTATTTTTTTAATGTGTGAATTCATGCAGAGACATTAGATGCACTATCTGTACCAGGCTATAATTTGAAAATGCACTTTAAATCCCATATAGACGAAGCCAAGTCGTGTGTAGGGGGGGTGATCTCTGTGAAAGACAATAATTGTTAGTCAGCAACTAGAGAAAAAGTTGTCACATCTAAGATGCTAAATTAGCATAACTATTCTATTTAAAAAAGGGGGATTTATGAAATTTTGGATATTAGGAATAATTTTGGTAGGAAGCTTTGCTTTGGCGGATTTAGATTCTGGGCACTATCAAGGAGTAGACTCTTCGGGGCTTTCTTGTGAGATTTTAGTAGGAGATGTCAGTTTTGAAAATGGAGTTAAGCATCCCTTAAATGAAAGGGTCAGTGTAGTTGTAAATGGACAGGAGTGGTCACTTTCTCACCCCAAAGTTATTGATGAGGAGTCTGGTAAAGTTCGATTTAATCATAGTTATTTTGAAGCGACTATTTCTACAGCACGTGACGGAAAGTTTGGCGCACAATATTTAAAAATGACAATTGATCACGATGCTGAACCCCATCGTCCTAAGGAGTATATTTACCTCAATGATAGCTACCGTGATTCAGTGAGCAGCACAAAAATTGAATGCAAATCACTAGTTAAAAGATAGGATCTATTTTTTAGGCAAATTCATCAGATTTTGCCTAAACCTCAGTCAACACTTTTTGTGGGACATCATTTTATGCCTAAGTTGAAGGCGTTTATAGGCGGTAATTGATTATATCACTCATAAAAAAATATGAACAAAAAGAGGGCAATCTTTCTTGACCCTCTTGGGGCTTTTTGTGAAAACTAGGACCTACTTTTGATCAATGGTGGGGATTTCATGGAAAGAGAAAATATAAGAGCGGAACATGAGCTTGCTAAGCTCTATGTCGACCGCGGAGATTTTCATATTGCCATCCACAAAGTCGAAAAATTATCAGACTATTATTTTGAAAAAAAAGATTTTGATAAATTTTTAGATTGTATAGTTGACCTCATTAAAATGTATACTGAGCGCGACGAGTGCAACAAAATTGTTCAACTCAAAGAGCGTCTTCAAGATCTTGTGCTGAGAGACAACTTCCAGTTAACGGCATTCACTTACTATACCCTTGGAGTTTGTGAGGCTTGTAAGTCTAATTTTTCTGCAGCCCAAGATTACTTTCAAAAATCTTTATCAATTGCTCTTAAAGATAATGATAAAAAGAATATGAGCTATGCGATAGCGGGTCTTGCCTACACTTACACACATTTAGGAAAATTATCTGAGGCGATTCAAGAACTGTATAACCTTAAAGTTTTTCTTGAAATCATTCCAATTCGTGATCTTCAAATTTCCTGCGAGATTTTTAATGGAGCTATTCTAAGAAAAATGGGGCAAACAGATCAAGCACTTGAAATTTTATGGAAGTGTTATGAAATTTTGAGAATTGAAAAAAATCATTATATGTCGATGCAGCTTCTCTATAATATTGGAATCACATACCAGGCTCGCGGAGACCAGCAAAATGCAAGATTGTATTTACAGCTCCTTAAAAAAAGTTTGGACACTAAGAATTTTATTCGTCTTATGAGAGATGTAGAAAGAAAATTATTAGAGTTAGGGTGTACAGACAAAGATGAATATGATCTTGTGTTTGATTCTTCGGGAAGTATTGTAACAGAAAAAAAGAGGGGAAAAATTGATTTTAATAATCAATTTATCCTAATGGAGCTGCTGCAGCTGTTTGTTAAATATCCTGGACAGATTTTTTCAAAAGAAGAAATTGTAAAAAGAATTTGGAACGAATCTTACTCTCCATCGATACATGATAATAAAATCTATGTCACAATTAAAAGGCTTAGAAGTTTAATTGAGCCAGATCTTAATAACCCTAAATATATTTTTAGGGCAAAAAATGGTTATTATTTAAATAGAGAATCAAAAATTCGATTACAATAAAGCTATGCAAGATCGAAAAGCAAAAACTCACTTTGGACTTTTGAGTGAATGTAAAGTGATGTTTCATTTTCAATCTGAATAGCATCTCCTGCTTTGAGAGTTTGATCTAGAACTTCGATTTCTCCAGATACAACTTGAATCCATACTCCATGTGATTTGGAAATCTCAAATGAAAGTTGATCTAAGGCTTTTGGGCGTGCAATGTACAAGCAGGCGTTTTGTTGAATTGCAAGCGAGCCATCGCTACCATCAGGAGATGCTACTTTTACAAGCTTTCCAGTGGAGAGTTGTTTTTCAAAAGATTTTTGACCATAACCTGGCTTAGTGCCAAACTTATTTGGCATAATCCAAATCTGGAGCAGATGAGTTTCTGAATCTGTTTTTTCATTAAACTCAGAGTGAGTAACTCCACTGCCAGCACTCATATGCTGAACTTCTCCAGGAACAATGACGGCTCTGTTTCCCATTGAGTCTTGATGTTCGAGGGCTCCTTGGACAATGTAAGTAATGATCTCCATATCGCTGTGTGGATGAGCTCCAAAGCCAGTGCCACCTTGTATTTTGTCTTCATTGATGACTCGAAGGGATTTAAATCCCATATACCTTGGGTCATAGTAACTACCAAATGAAAATGAATGGCGGGCTTGAAGCCAGCCGTGGTCAGCACTTCCTCTCTCCTGTGAGCGTCTAATTTTAAACATATGTGCCTCCTTAATCTCCATAAAGTATCATCGCATTTTATATTAAAAAAACACTAATATTCTATAGTGTATTTCTATATACTACAGAATATTAGAGGTGAGTATGAACATAGAACAGCAAGAAGCTCTAAGTGTAATTCAATCTGTGAGTCATCTTTGAAACGACTAAAATACATCTTACTATTGGCAGTATTTTTCTCTGTAACGGCTCTATTTTTTCAAAATTGCGGCAAAAATTATTCAAAAGAGAGTGGAGTGGTGAATGAAGTAAATGAGGCTCCTGTGATTTTGGCAAGCTTGGATCCTAATTGTCAATTAACCGAGGAAGAATTAGTTTCTGCTAATTGTGAGCTTGCTTCACGGGCTCTTGTTGAAGCTTCAAGTCTTATTAAATGTTCAGGTTTTGAGTTCGAAATTGTAACTATCAATTCGTCATTACAAGAGTTATCCCATAATCAAGTAAGAAAAATTTTAATTTTAAAAGTTAATACAGCTGAGACATGCATCGCTCGTGTTCGCTACTCTGATGGCAAGTCCGCAGATTTATGTATCCATGAAGGTCTACGGAACGGAAGGTCAGATCCAGCATGGCAGATCAGTCAACCAATTGTCTCTATTCACATGGTGCCTGCTTACTTAGAAGAATCTCAAGCACATGATTGGAAGAGTTGCATTGCCGTTGATAACAGTGTCGAAATTCCAGCTCATGTAAATAATCTTTGAAACGGAGATAGCATCCTTTTTATTCGGCAGAATTTTTCTCATCAGGGATGAGATCAACCCGCCGTAATAAAAAACCTGCATTCGTATTTGCAGAGTCTGAGGTAAATTTGAAAGTCACCATACCTCTTAAGGGCGGGGTAGATAGGTTTGGATAGTTTCCGCTGTATGTGTATGATGTGCCGGATTCATTGAATACTTTTAAGTAGTCTTTGCGTTCCTCTAGTTTTACGGAGCCAAAGCGGAAGATTGCTTTGTACCCTTCTGGAACATAAAAGAGCCATGTAATGTCAGAGTTATTGGAATAAGGGTTTTCTGTTGAGATATCAAATTTAGAGGGTGTTGATATTCCCCAACGGTTCCATATTTTATCATTAGGATCAGAAGAGTATTTTTTATTTAAAAATACATGAACAAGAAACTTCCAGTTTAATGAAAAAGTTGAGGTTGGATTCAAGCTATATTCAAACTCATAGCTATTCCACAGATTTAGAACTCGAGGGTCTTGAGTTCGCATATAGAGGGAGTAAATCTGAAAAACTGACTCGTGCAATCTGAGATCTCGACTTGGGGTACTCCAATTTTCAAAGTTTTCGCTCTCAGGGTCACAAGTATTCTCCTGGCAAAAATTATAGCCATCCTGAATGACTGCGATTCTTCTTTCTAGCTGTTCTGCAACAGATTCTAGGCCTATTTTCATATCCAGATAATCTTGGTCTGCTTGGCTTGGAAACATTCTACGGGTGACAGCTTGATAGAAAAATTCTCCAGGATTTATAAAGTCAGGTGAATATTGTTCTAATGAATATCCGCGCATCTCTTCTGGTGTTTTCAACTGCCATGTAGATCCATTTTTATATGGCCACAAGAAGCGAACAATTCCTCCTTGCCCTTGTGGAGGAACAGAGCTTGGACGAAAATTTTCAACATTTAGGGGGCGGACTTTTCTTGGTGTTGTTGAGGACATAATCTTAATCGATGAGTTAGGACCAAGGGTATAAAACAAACGAGTATGCCCCGATGTGGCATTAAGTGTAAGATAAATGGCTCCAGGTATGAGAAACGTTGGCTGAATTTCTATGGGATATGTATCCAAGTTGAGAGTATGAGTAAACGTTGTAGAGGCTAAGTAATTTAATGCTGTTAAAAATAATTGATCTTCCCACCAGTTTTCATGAGAAGGTAGATTCGTCCAAGAGGCTCTTACAGTATCCTGAGTAAAAAGAGCATTCGTGCCTGCTAGTTGTGCGGCGGCGGGAAGTTGATTGTTTCTGGCAAAAATCCACCGAGATAAATAGGCTGCGTCTGCACAATCTGTTTCTAAGTTGTATTGTACAAAGTACTGAGGAGAAAATTGGTTCGCAAACCAATTTTCAAATTCTTTTTCCCAGTACTCATCCCATTGTCGTGATACTGTCCAAATTGTTCTAGTCACTCCAGGGAATTTAATTCCAACAGGGTTATGCGATCGAATAGTAGTTGTCTCGACAAAGTCATATGTTCGTTGGTGTACAAATTCGGAGGCTGTGGCTTTGTTGGTGAATTCGTGATGTTCAATCCGGTCTTGTAGATCACTTGTTTTTTGAATGAAGTAATCAGCAAACCACTTATCGTCTTCAGAATAGAGTATCCAATACTCGTTTTGATTTTGAGATTTTTTTTGCCATGTGGTTTGTGCAAAAAGATTAAAAGAGATGAAAAATAAAATTAACGTGATGCTTGCTCTCATGATGAAATACTCCTGAGAGATATTTCGGATGTTTAAAAGCGGAAACAAACTGGTGTGAAGTCTGGATTGAAAAAGTCTTGAATTAAAATGAGACGGTCGATTTTTTAAGCTGATTTGAATGAAAAACTGGTAGGGACTACCGGGCTCGAACCGATGACATCCACCTTGTAAGGGTGGCGCTCTACCAACTGAGCTAAGTCCCTATCGAAAGAATGAAGTTATAGAGTATAAAACAATCATTGCCAAGTTTTTTTTATAACCCATGAATAATTAATTAGTAAGTAAATTCAAATGGTTACGATCTTTATTCTATTCTAGGTAAAAATGAGCAAACGGATCAGTACGGATCAGTAGGGTTTAAGTAAAATGAGGGCCCTGGTTTTGCATTTTTATAGTTCCAATGATTTTAAAACGCGTAAAGCTCGCTATATTGTTTTGTTTTCTAACACTAGTTGCCCAAATGGGGCTTTCTGGTGCATCTCACGCAAGTTCAAACCAATGCGCTGATTACTTTCAGTATTCTAGAGTTGTTCATAATGTTTTTTATGAAGGTGATTACAGCCACATACTAGATACTATAGAGACACGATTTGCTCAGAGCAGTCGTCTTATTTTTGAATCAGAGAAGAAGGCTCCAAGAAGTCGTGAATCGGGCGAATTCTATGCTTCAAATGAGATGGATTGGCATCAAGCCCCAATTGATAAAATTGTAGCGGATACGGTTATAGGTTTTGGAACCAATAATGTGTGGGATATTGCTGTTAGGAAAAATGCCAAAAGAATGATTATTGCAGACTGGTCCCCTAGGCCGCTCCTACTTCAAGAATATCTTTTGAGGCCACTCATTCTTATTTCTAAAAATCGTTTTCACTTCTTCCAAATGATAGGGGCTTTTTCAGAAGTAACCCCTCAAGAAGGCCAAAGTTTAATGGAGGCTAGAAGAGGGGCTGCAGAACAAGTTCTTCGCACAATGGTATTAGATCAGAGATTTTCTGCAGAACATGTAGCAATGGTAGCTTCATATTTTAAGCTCAAGATAGAGGGTAAAGATTTAGCTCCAAGTTTTAGTAGTCAAAGAAGTCGTGAGTTAATTGAAGCACTAGAAGGTTATTACCACCAAAGGTATAATCCGCGCTCACTTATAGCAGATGGCGCGCACTCAGGCGTAATTAATGATCCGTTTTTTTCTTCATTTTCGTCTGAGCAAAGTTTTCAGATACTTCGTAGAATATTTGACGGCAATATTTATTACGCACGAACTGAATTTGACCATCCAGGTTTTTATGGCAAAGTAAGAGATCTCTTTTCATCTAATGAGTATGCGCTGACTGTTACAAATATTATAGATTTTGCATATGAAACTTATTCTCAGCCTGCGCTTGCCACCTTCCATCTCAGAAGGCTTGTTAAAATTGTACAAAGTAATTTACTTTCTCATGTAGATCAATCTGTGACCTTCTTTCAAACCAGAGGTACTGCATATGCTCATAATTATCAAAGAGAAGTATTTAGTTTGCATACAAATCCAGAAGATATTCGCAGAATAAGATCTCCAGAAGAAGATTTTGATCCGATGAATGCACGTGACTTTGATGAGTTTGTAAAAAGATTTTTACGCTCTATGGGAAGATAATTAAAGACTAAAGTTCAAAAAAAGTTGGCAGTCCATTTTCGGAAACCATCGCAAGGCTGTAATGGGCTGGAAGAAACCACGAGAGGGCTTGCAAAATACCTTCGTATTCCTCTGGCTTTGGGCTTCCAAATGATTCTGCAGAAAAGCAAAGATCAAAGTTTTTTTGGTCTTGAGAGAGCATGAGAATCTTTGGAGCCATGACGCCCTGTTGTTTTAAGAACTCTCTTAAGATGAGTCGAACATCATCTGGTAAAAAATCTTTTGAAGGTTCTCCCACATAAAAGGTTGTACCTGGTTGCAGTCTAACTTGATTGTCGTCATCGTGGTTACAACCTGGGCCATGAACGTGCGGAGTAAGTTCCGCAAAAAAACTTCCCGTTTTTATAAAGTTCCAAATCATTCCATATGTAAAAACATAATCAGGAAATTGTTTTTTAGGGTTTATAGCGACACCAACACCAGCTTTGTAAATCCAACTCAAAAGTTGAAAAATTGGTGTTGTGCTATCCTCTTTGATTTCAATGAACATATAAGGAAAATGATCGGGCCCTTCTTGTGGCGCATCAGATACCAAGGTAAAGAAGCAGTGTGGGAATTGATCCATGAAATCTTTCTCCCAACGTTCTTCTCTTTGTGCATTAGGAGTATTTAGTAGCTCAGCAAATTTTTTTTGATCAAATTTAGACATGTCCCTGAAATTAGGCGCTTTTTGTCACTTCGTCAATCTTGAGAACAACTAAGGTAAGTTTTAATTGATTAAAGATGGTCTTATAATTGCTCCTATTTGAAAATATGAAGTTCCTTGCTATGAGCCTGATTTTAACTCTCTTGAGTAGTTCTATAGTTAAAGCTAATGAGTGCGCTCACTACTTTGAAGATCTTAAGTATAAAGATGCTCTTAGATCTATGAGAGTAAGCTATGTAGAGGAAAAAGTACTTTTTATTCTAGATGGAGAAATCCAAGTAGCTACAATACTTCCAGATACCAATACTGTTTTGGGTAGAATGGCTCTTGAGTTAATGCAATATCCAATACCAGTAGTATTAAGAGTTTCTAATTTTCAGAACATGGTAGGAGTTATTCCAGAAAAAGGCTTCGCCTTTTTCACTTCAGAGCAGATATATCCTTCAAGATGTATTGCAACAATTAAAGCAAGGGAATGTTTCATTTAAGCTCAAAAAGGATAAAGCATGGGCAGTTGTAGACTGGGTTGATGGGTCTACATTTTATATGCCGGTATTTGGAGTTCATCCAAAGGTGCATAGTAAATCTGTGGCAATACAATATGCCATACAAGAAGTACAAAAGCTTGAGTCATTAATTTTAGAATATAAGGCTATCTATGAGTTTTTATCATTTGTTTATGGTGTAGGCTCTAGAGGATCGGAATTCAATTCAAAAAATTTGGGAAAAATTTTAAATATGTTAAGGCTTCCGCATCTTTCGGGTAGCCCTAATCAAAATCCAATTACATTTGATAAATTAATGTCAGAGATATGAGAGGAATTAATCCTCAGAGTACATGCGCTCACCCTTAGCTGGCAGAAGGTCACACAGACACTCTCTCCAATACTCAGGGGCATCTTGGGAAAAATCGATCGCTATCTCAAATAACCCTTTTCCCACATACCGTGTTCTTGCAATATTCCCAGAAATTTCAAGTTCCATAGGATCTATCATTAGAGAAACATCCAGCCCTTCGATATCCTCTAAACTTAGGTTTTGTCTTAAATCTTTTGGTATTAAATCTTGTCGATCTATATGTAACAAAAAACCTGATGAAGAAACATCTACAAGATGACCCCACCGTGCTATGGATTCAAAGTTTCCAATAGAGGTCAAATTTGAGACCGTTACAGACATGACAGCTTTTCTTTTTGCAACTCTTCTTTGTTTCATAGGAACCTTCTTTTTGCTCATCTAAGTTATTTATCGGCGGACCTAGACCAAAGTTAAGGTTAAAAGGCGAATTATCTACAATTGAGACAGCCGTTTCGAAATTGTTGCACATCTAAGTACATGAAATTACGTAAAAGAACCCTTATTTGTGATCAAA
>CAUJDY010000041.1 GCA_963169805.1 Bdellovibrionota bacterium
AAAATTGTAGAGCTGCATAGTGCAACCATTGAGGTTGATACTGTGCTAGGGCAGGGAACAGTTTTTAAGATAGTGTTTTGAATTTAAAATTAAGAATTAAGAATTAAGAATTAAGAATTAAACAAGGGGAGTACGGCAAAATGAAACCAAGAATACTTGCAGTTGATGACGAAGAGTCTATAAGAGAATTTCTTGAGATTATGCTTAAGAAGGAAGGCTATGAAGTAACAACTGCAGAAGATGGTCAAAAGGCTACAGAGCTTTTAAAAAAGAAATCTTTTGATATGGTTATTTCTGATTTGCAGATGCCTAATATGACCGGTATGGAGCTTCTTAAGTATGTTAAGGATAACCATCCAGAGCTTGTGTTTATGATTATAACGGCGTTTGGTACTACAGAGAGCGCAGTGGAGGCAATGAAGCTTGGAGCCTATGATTACATCACAAAGCCCTTCAAGATTGATGAGGTTAGGATTGTTATTGCAAACGCACTGAGGTCTAAAGATTTAGAAGTTGAGAACAGGCAGCTTAAAAAAGAAATGCAAAAAGAGTATTCATTTCAGAATCTAGTAGGTAACTCTGAAAAAATGCATCAAATCTATGAGTTGGTAAAAAGAGTTTCTCAATCTCCAACGAATGTACTGATTACCGGAGAGAGTGGTACGGGTAAAGAGATGGTTGCAAAGGCGATTCATGTGAACGGACCTCTCAAGAATAAACCTTTTGTAACAGTCAACTGCGGTGCGATTCCTGAAAACTTAATGGAATCAGAAATGTTTGGACATAAAAAGGGATCTTTTACGGGGGCTATTCAAGATAAGGTGGGGTTGTTTGAGGTGGCTGATGGCGGAACGCTTTTTTTAGATGAAGTAGGAGAATTGCCTCTTAGTATTCAAGTGAAGCTTCTGCGTGCGATTCAAGAGAGAGTCATTCGTCGAGTTGGGGCTACGGATGATCAGAAAATTGAAGTACGTATTATTGCTGCCACAAATAGAGATCTCGAAGATATGATTCGCCAAGGTGGGTTTCGTGAAGATTTATTTTACAGATTAAATGTTATTCATCTTCGTGTTCCGCCATTAAGAGAGCGTGCGGATGATGTGGTCTTATTGGCTAAACACTTTTTACAGAAGTATAATCAGAGGCTCAATCGTGCCATAAATGGAATTTCTGATGAAGCCATGAAGGTTTTAAAAAAATATGACTATCCAGGAAATGTAAGAGAGTTAGAGAATATTATAGAGCGAACGGTAGCTCTAGAGACGGGGGCGACGATTCTACCGGAAAGCTTGCCGCCGTTTGTGAATACGCCATCAGGTCGAAAGCTTGCTTCTTCTTATGAGATTGAAATTGGTGATGATGGAATTGATTTAGAGAAGATTATTGGGCAGATGGAGAAAGAATTGTTAATTAAAGCGATTCATAAGGCCAATGGTGTCAAGAAGAAGGCTGCCAAGGTTTTGGGTATTACATTTCGTTCGATGAGATATCGCTGTGATAAGTATGGGCTCACGTCGCCAGGTGATGAAGAGATGGATGATGAGGCTTAGGATTTGTGAGGTTTAGGTGACTCAATATGAAACAGAGAGAGTTTTGTATCAATGTTTCATATTGAAAAACCGATAACTAGACATTGGTTGAGTGTAAGGATTTAAAAAAATTGTTTTGAAAAGATTAAGAATTTATCTACAATAAATACAAAGAGGTTAGATATGAAAACAGCTATGAAGAATAATAGGTTAGGTAGCCAAAAAGGGTTCTCTCTCATTGAGCTTATGATCGTGGTTGCGATCATTGGAATTCTTTCTGCAATTGCAGTTCCGAATTACCAGAAATTTCAGAGAAAATCTCGCCAGAGCGAAGCAAAATCAATGGCGGCTGCAATTTATACGACTATGAAATCTTATGAAGCTGAGTGGGGACAGCCATCAATGTCGTTTTCCGCTATTGGATATCAGCCAGAGGGGAGAGTGGTCTACAATTGCGGATTTGCTGCGGGGTCAGGAGCTCAAGCACCACGGCATGCGGCGCAAGGCGCTGTAGCGAACGTGGGATTATCAAATAGCAGAGAGGCTTGTGGGACTGCAGTGGCACCGAATTGCACAAATGGTTCTGCAGATTTTGGTGCTGCATCAGGAGCGTCGCCTGCAAACGCAGTTGCAGTTGCTTTGGCAGGAAATAACTACACATTTACAATTGGTTGTGAAGCAAATATTGGAACAGCAACGATGGATCAGTGGACAATGAATCAGGCTAAAACACTGGCAAATGTTCAAGACGGAACGTAAAATATATTTTTGTTTTCTAAAGCATATTATAACGAGACTCTTAAGAGTCTCGTTTTTGTTTTTAGTTCTAACGTGCGCATATTCACTCCGAAGGGAAGAGTACAAAGAATCACAAATTAGAGTTTTTCCAAACTTTAATGCTCGATATGCTTTAATGGGATACTCATTACCAGTTAGCGATTCTATACTAATCAAGTTGTTAGTAAATTTTGGTTTTTGTGAGAACCAAGAAGTTGATCCCAGAAAGCAGAATCAAGGAAAAAATATTGATATTATTTTAACTGCAAATATTTATGGTTCTAGATGCCATAAGGGGTGGTTCTTCCAATGGGTCGACTTTATGACTGAGTTGGATCCTCGCTTTAAATCGCCGTATTCTACGTTTGGAACTATTCTTAGTGTTTTAGTAGACGACCGTGAAGGGGCGCGGCTTATTTTTGAAAAAGGGTTGAAGAGGTTTCCAAATGATTGGGTATTGAATTACAGAGCCGCCTATCATTATTTGTATGAAATGCAGGATGCGGAAAAAGCGGCAGAGTTAATGATAAGGTCTTACAAAAATGGTGGACCACATTTTTTAGCAGCTCTTGCAGCACAGTTATACACACGCTCGGGTAAGGCGGCATTTGCCAAAACATTTCTACTCGAATTCATTCAAGAAAACCCAGACTCCATCCACATCGACCAAATCCGCAAACGCCTCCAAGAAATCCAATAGGTAACAATTACCTTTTGGCGTAACGGCGCATTATTTATTTAAGTATTGCCATTAGAGATAACCTTATCCTCTCAATATGCATGGAATAGCTGTTCCGGCGTCCGGTGCAATATAGAATATATCTACTTTTGACGCGTCGTTACCCAAAAAGGTAACTGTTACCTTTTTGGGGGGTTGACGGGGGAGGGTTGCGTCGTCAAATTAGCTGGGATGCGCGACTATTATGAAATACTAGGTGTCCCTAGAAACTCAGATCAAGATACAATAAAAAAAGCTTACCGTAAGCTAGCTATGCAATTTCATCCTGACAAAAATCCAGGAAATAAAGAGGCCGAAGATAAATTCAAAGAGGCCGCATCCGCTTACGAGATTCTCTCAAACCCTCAAAAAAGAGCTCAGTACGATACCTACGGCCACTCCGCTTTCTCAAGAGGTAGCGGTGGGGCCGGTGGCTTTCAAGGCTTCAACGATATTAACGATATTTTTGAAAGCTTTGGAGATATCTTTAATGATTTCTTTGGGGGACAACAGCAATACCGCTCTCGAGGGCGATCTGGCGGCTCAACTAAAGGATCAGATCTTCGTTACCTCATGGAAGTCTCTCTTGAAGAAGTGCTAACAGGAACAGAAAAAGAAATTTCATTTGAAACAGAAGACTCCTGCCAATCTTGCACCGGCACAGGTGCAGACCCAAAACACGGCGTTGACACCTGTCGTACATGTCATGGGCGCGGCCAAGTAATTCGTGCTCAAGGATTCTTTCAACTTGCTACAACCTGTCCCGACTGTCGTGGAACAGGACAAATCATCAAGAAAAAATGTACCGATTGCCAAGGTAAAGGACGAGTTGCCTCTCGTCGCAAATTAAAAGTAAAAATACCAGCCGGAGTAGATACTGGAACACGCCTCCGGGTTGCAGGTGAAGGAGAGGGCGGCTATGCAGGCGGCTCGCGTGGAGATCTTTACGTCGAAGTACGCATCTCAGAGCATGATATTTTTGAAAGAGAAGGTTCTCATCTTTACGCTGAAACCTATATTTCCTATACGCAAGCTCTACTTGGAGCCGAAATAGAAGTTAAAACCCTTGAAGGTCAACACACTCTCAAAGTACCCGCTGGTACAGAGAGCGGCACACAACTTCAAGTTCCAAAGGCAGGGCTTCCGTCATTAAGATCTTCTAACAGAGGTAATATTTTCTACATTATAAAAATAGAAATCCCTAAAAAACTCAAACCCGAGGAAGAGGAAAAACTCAGGGAAATCGCAGAGATCCGAGGTGAGACTACAGCTAAAAAGAAAAAAGGAATTTTTAGCTAATCTGGCTTGACGAATGCAGAACCGACATCAAATTTAAGATGTGAATGTGATTAAAAAATTAACTTTAAAATAGATTCGAGGAGATGCTTTATGGGTAAAATTATAGGAATAGATTTAGGAACAACAAACTCTGTTGTTGCCGTCATGGAGAATGGAGAAATTAAAGTTCTAACGAATGAAGAGGGTGGACGTACAACTCCTTCCGTTGTGGGCTTTACAAAAGATGGTGAAAGACTTGTCGGGCAAATTGCAAAAAGACAAGCAGTTACAAATCCAGAAAACACAATATTTTCATCTAAAAGATTTATTGGACGACACTTTAATGAAACGGCAGAAGAACAAAAGCGCGTTCCTTACAAAGTTATACAAAAAGCTGATGGCGTTGGCTTTGATATCCGAGGAGAACAGTACTCTCCAGAACAAATAGGAGCCATTGTTCTTCAAAAGCTTAAGCAAACTGCAGAGAACTACTTAGGCCACGAAGTGACAGAAGCTGTGATTACAGTTCCTGCTTACTTTAATGATTCCCAAAGACAAGCTACAAAAGACGCCGGACGCATTGCGGGTCTTGATGTAAAAAGAATCATCAATGAACCAACTGCTGCGGCTCTTGCCTACGGTATGGATAAAAAGAAAGACCAAAAAATAGCCGTTTATGACTTCGGTGGTGGTACATTTGATATCTCTATTCTTGAGGTCGGTGATAATGTTGTAGAAGTAAAAGCAACAAATGGAGATACTCATCTTGGTGGTGATGACTTTGATAACGTCATTCTTGATTGGCTTGTAGAAAATTTCAAAAAAGAAAACGGAATTGATCTCTCAAAAGATAAAATGGCTCTACAGCGCCTTAAGGAAGCAGCTGAAAAAGCTAAAATTGAACTTTCATCTACGCAGGAAACAGAAATAAATCTTCCATTCATCACGGCAGATCAATCTGGCCCTAAGCACTTACAGATCAAGTTATCTCGTTCAAAATTTGAACAGATGATTGAGCCTCTTGTAAAAAGATCTATCGATCCGTGCAGCCGAGCTTTGAAAGATGCTGGCATGACAGTTGAGCAAATTGATGAAGTTGTTCTTGTTGGAGGTTCAACTCGTGTTCCTGCAATTCAAAAAGCAGTGAAGGATTTCTTTAAAAAAGAACCAAACAGATCTGTGAACCCTGATGAAGTGGTTGCTCTTGGAGCTGCGGTTCAAGGTGGAGTTCTTGCTGGTGATGTGAAGGATGTTCTCCTGTTAGACGTGACTCCACTCTCACTCGGTATCGAGACTTTGGGTGGAATTATGACAAAACTCATTGAAAGAAACACCACAATTCCAACTAAGAAATCTCAAGTTTTCTCGACGGCAGCTGATAATCAACCTTCTGTGGACATCCATGTTCTACAAGGAGAAAGAGAGTTTGCAAAAGACAACAAAACTCTTGGACGCTTTGAGCTTTCAGGAATTCCGCCGGCACCGCGTGGTATGCCGCAGGTTGAAGTTACATTTGATATTGATGCAAACGGTATCTTAAATGTGAATGCAAAAGATCTTGGTACTGGTAAAACCCAGAATATTAAGATCACAGCAAAATCAAATCTTTCTGAGCAAGATATCAAGCGCATGGTTGACGATGCAGATAAGTACGCTGACGAAGATAAGCAGAGAAAAGAATCTGTTATGCTCAAAAACAACTTGGATTCTCTTGTGTACTCAACAGAGAAGTTGATTAAAGAAAATAAAGACAAGATCTCTGAACCCGTACAAAAGCAAGTTGAAGCCGCAGTAGCGAAAGCTAAAACAGCAATGGATACAGATAATGCGACTGATATGAAGACAGCTTATGATGAGCTAACCTCTGTATCTCACCAAATCTCAGCGGAGCTATATAAATCTCAATCCGGCGGCGGTAACACGGGCGGTGGAGATACAGGCGGCGGAGGAAATGGTCCAAGTGGAGCTGGATCCTCTAGTGGTGGCAAAGATGATGTTATCGATGCTGAATACAAAGATGTAAATTAATCCAACCAAGCGGCTACTAGATTTTGATAGTAGCCCTGATTTTGTGGATGTACTGAATCCGGATCAAGTTCTGAAATCTTTTTAAGAATTTCAGATTTTAGATCCGGATTTTTATTTTTAAGTTCTTCAATGCTCAGAATAGAACGAAATGCAAGTTGCACTTGTTCATCACGGGGATGAATTTCAGAAAATAAAGTTCTGAGTCTTACCGCCATTGAGGAAATTTGTAGAATTGCATAGTGTTTATCGCCCTCTTGAAAGGCTTTATACGAGTGATACAGGTTGAGTTGAATATTGTTAAGCGCACTTGTTACGACATTGCGACTCATTTGGGAGTTAATTGAATATTTTAATTGAGTCTCATGCCAGAGTTCCTCCAAGTACGACTTATCAAAGGAATTATTAGGGTTAAAATCTTTTTTGAGACGAAAGGCCTTACTACGTACATAAGAGGAGAGTGGTTCCCAAATAGGGGCTCCAATCACCACAATACCTAGGATCGACAATTGTGAGATAAAATAGGTCATAAAAGGGTAATCTTTGGCAATGTGTGCAGATATAAAACTAGAGACTCCAGCAGAAAAGAGCATGACAGAAACAATAACGGCGTATCCTCGTGCATTTTCTGGCAAGAGAGTTTTGAATTTAGAATTCACTATTTGAGATGTATATTTTTGAGCGTGAAAATACGTCGAGCATTGTGATTGTGCGTGAGCCTTATAACCTGCGGAATGAAAAATTAAACTCACACACAAAATAAGATAGATCAAAGATTTTAACTGTGATGATTTCATAGTGCACCTGCTCGGGTTTTAAAGAGGGGATCGGACTTCGTCAGCATTTTTTGCAATACTGACGTCACCGTTGCGGCACAGTGCTGGAATTGGCTCTCTAAAAGAGTCTCACCAGCTTCACCCTCATATTAACTTATTCAAAATCCCAAGCTGCTCCAGCTGTGATATAAGAAAAGCTATCATCGTTTAACTTGAGGCCCAATTCAAAAATAAATTTTACTGCATCTAGGGATGCTACATGAAGTTCTGATCCGACTGCTAAATTTACGGGGCTATCAGTTTGACTATCATAAAAAGAAATACCAAATGGGAGAGATGCATAAGGCGTCAGAGCTCCAATTTGAGTGTCAAATTTCTTAGATACAATTGGGGCTAAACGGAGTGTAAGGATGTCTTCATCTTCGTAATCTGCATAGAAAAAGCCTGTTTGAACTGCAAATCCAGGTTGGCTTTCGTAGTCTGGAATTGGAGTCCACTTAACTGATCCACCCACAAAAACATCGATTTCACCAAGCCCTAAAAGTGCACGAGCACTAAGTTCTTCATTCAGCGCAAAGTCAAAACGCCCGGAAACGTTTGTCCCATCATCGGCAGCATCACCATCACTACTGATGATAAATTGCGGAGCTCCAGTGACTCTGTAGCTTTTAACAATATCAGTTGTCTCTAATACTGAATAATATCCAAATGATTGTAGGGCGATGGCATGTATAGCCAAAAATGCAACCCAAAATATACGATTTTTCATGCGTCCTCCAATGTGAGGCAGAACAATACACTGTTTGACATGTCTCCTCACCAAAATTTTCATGCGACTCTGAAGTTGACAAACTGCGCCCAATTCTATGAAGTAGCAGCATGAAAAAGACACTTCCTGTGACACTTGCAATCATAACCCTTAACGAAGAACAAAATATTGCTCGTTGTATTCAAAGTGTTCCATGGGCCTCAGAAGTTATTATTGTTGATAGTGGAAGCACTGATAAAACACTTCAAATTGCTGAAAAATTAGGTGCCAAGGTGCACTCGCATCCCTTCCAAGGTTTTCGAAAACAAAAACAAATGGCTACAGATTTAGCAACTCATGAATGGGTTTTGTCGCTGGATGCAGATGAGGCGTTGTCTGCACAACTTTCCAAGGAGATTTTTGAAAGCTATCCTTGGTCTGCAGATGGGTACATGATGCCGCGGCTCTCGTATCATATGGGACGATGGATTCGCCACGGTGGTTGGTACCCAGATTTACAGTTAAGACTTTTTAATAAACAGCGAGCCCACTGGGGTGGCGGCCATGTTCATGAGAAAGTTGAATGTGCTCGCAAGCACAAATTTAAAGCACCAATTCACCATTGGGTTTTTAAAGATCTCACTCATCAGGTGGCTGCAAATAATCGCTACTCCGGGTTAGGGGCTAAAGATCTTTTTGAGCGTAAGAAAAAATTTAATCTCGGTAAGCTTTTAGTAAAACCTGTTTCTAAGTTTTTTGAATGTTACTTTGTAAAACGTGGATTTATGGATGGACTACCAGGATTTATAATAGCCGTGGGAGCTGCGTACTCTGTATTTTTAAAGTTTTCCAAGCTCTATGAACTTGAGCGCGGACTTAACAAAAGCGAATGAGGAGTCTTATGAAATTTGTGATAATAGTATTATGTTTATTAGTGCAGATGTCTTATGCCCAAAGTCCCTCCGAGTTTCAAAAACAGACAGGAGCTGTTGTTAATGACCCCAAGGTTCTTTGGGGAGCGACACCTCAAGAATCTCTGATTCTTCCAATGATGAATCAGTATGTTGTGAATGAGATTATTAAAATTCGCCCTGTAAAAGGACATCATTTTAATTTAAAAGCTTTCAATAGTTGCAACTCTAAGAAGCCTATCAAAGTGAGCGAACAGGAAGTTCATTGTCAATTTAGCGAAGCCGGAAAGTACAAAATAAGTGTTTATATTTGTGATGATGCAAAGTCATACTGTAAATTTCAATTTATACATGTCGAGATAACGGCTCCGCGTGGCTATAAAGCCGCTTTAAAAAAGCACGTGTCGTCGAATATTTTATACGTGCCTAAGGTTGAAATTCACGCTCCTGCGAGTTTTATAAAAAACAAAACAGAGTTTGCTATCAATAAAGCTAAAAAAGAAAATAAGTTGTTGTTCATAGAATTTGCAGCTCATTGGTGCCCAGCTTGTAATATGTTGGCAGAAAATGTATTTGAGACAGATTTATTTGCTCAGTCTACAAAAGATATGGTGAAGCTCATTGTGGATGTAGATTCTGATATTTCATGGGAGCTCAAAGAAAAGTTTAAAGTTGGTGGATATCCAACAACTGTCATTGCAACACCTCAGCTGAGTGAGATTGGACGGTTGGTGGGGTATCGTTCTCCTGCTGCTATGGCTAAGTGGATCGATCAGATGAAAGTTCTTGAATCGGAGCCCATGGATTTAGTGATTTCAAAAGTTGCACAACTAAAACCATCTAAAGATGCTCCAGAGTTTAAAGCAGAATATCAGGCAAAGTTGATGAGGTTAGCGCTCTGGCACTATGAAAGAGAAGAGCTAAAAGAGGCACTTTTGTATTTTCAACAAGTAGAAAGCACTGAGGCTCGCAAAATGAGTTTAATGACAGAGCTAAAACTTAAACAAAATGATGTTAAGCAAGCGTCCTCTATATTAAACCAGCTTATTAAGGATTTTTCTCAAGATGTTTACATGGCAAGTTGGTTGTCTCAGTTATCTGATTTGACCGGAAAAGACGCTCAAAAAACAGTAGAGAAAAACTCCGCTCAAGCTTTGTCTTGGGCTTTGAATGCCAACTTGGAATCTACGGATTTTTCAAAAACAGATATTTACTATATGGTTGCAGAGGCCTTTGAATCTGTTGAGATGGCGGAGCAAGCACGAGCAAACTACAAAAAGTGCGCAGACGAATTTGAAGCTCTCTCAAAGCTTTCAAAA
>CAUJDY010000042.1 GCA_963169805.1 Bdellovibrionota bacterium
AGATAGGCCCACCAGATCACTTGTCCAATGGCAAGTGTCCCAAGAATTATAAATGTGGTTCTGATTCTTTTACTCATAGATCATGCTTTATAACTTTTGAGTCCATCTATAAGTGCATCAATTTCTTTTTCTGTGTGTTTAGAGGATAAAAAACTGACTTCATAAACAGACGGTGAAAAGTAAACACCCTTTGTGAGTAAGTGGTGATACAGGCCTTTGAAGAATTCCACCGTTTTGCTACTAATGTCATGATAGCTATTGGGAGCTTTATCCATCATCGGACAAATCCAAAAAACAGATCCAACACGTTGATAGTGAATTGGGTAATCTGTTGATAGTTTGAGTTCTTGAATTTTTTGGTCTAAGTATGGCCCAATTTTTTTGTCTATGTAGTCGTATACTTTTTCTTCAAAAAGTGCGTTGAGAGTTTTAAGCCCTGCTATCATACAAAGTGGATTTCCACTCAGCGTGCCCGCTTGGTACACTCCACCATTTGGAGCTATGTAACTCATAATTTCCTCAGACGCGCAAACTGCGCCTACGGGAAGGCCTCCACCGATAATTTTTCCGTATGTGCCAATATCTGGTACAACATCGTAATATCCGGCAGCGCCAAAAGCCCCAACTCGGAATCCCGTGATGACTTCATCAAAAATTAAAAGAGCTCCATATTTTTTTGTAATTTCACGGCAGTAGTGAATCCAGTCTTTTTCTGGAACGAATAATCCGCTGTTTGCCATAATTGGTTCGAGTATGAGTCCTGCTATTTCATTTGGATAAAGTGCAAATACCTCGAGTAGTGCTTCTTTGTTATTGTAAGGAATAATGATGGTATCTTGTACCGTACCTTGGGTAACTCCTTTAGAGCTAGCTTGTCCAAAAGTCATTAAGCCAGAGCCTCCCGAGACTAATAGAGAATCTACGTGTCCATGATAGGCTCCATCAATTTTGATGATCTTGTTTCTGCCCGTAGCGCCTCTTGCAAGTCTAACTGCCGTCATAACAGCTTCAGTTCCAGAGTTTACGAATCGAATTTTTTGATAAAAAGGAAGTTTAGAAAGAATTAAAGAAGCCAGCTCAACATCTAAAGCTGTTGGTGTTCCAAAATGAGTTCCATTAGCAACTTGATTTTGAATACCTTGAACAACAGATGGGTGAGCATGCCCTAAAATAAGAGCTCCCCAGCTCATACAGTAGTCCACATATTTATTCCCATCTGCATCGGAGAGATAGGCATCTTGTCCTTTTTCAAAAAAGAGAGGCGTTCCACCAACGGATTTAAATGCTCGAACAGGGGAGTGAACTCCCGCCGGGGCATATTTTTTTGATTCGTTATAAAGCTGTGATGATTTTTCTAAATTCATTTCTGGAATCCTTTATTTTGTCTTAAGTACTTCATTTACCATAGCATCCCAAGAGCCTGATACTAGATTAACAGTGTGAGGAATCTTTAATGCTTCTAATTTTTTTGCCGTAGTAGGTCCAAAGGCAAAGATGTGAAGTTTTGGGCCAGCGGGTTGATAAATCTGCGAGAAGTATTCAGCTGCCTTTGGACTTGTGATAACAACCCTATCACCATTTTTAATGGAAGTGAAATCATTGAGAGGGCTGTCATGCTTTAAGCTCTTGTAAAGACTTAAAAAAGTGTAATTTCTTCTCGATTTTTCGAAGAGTTTTTTGAGCTCAGAGTCCTCTGTTCCTACTAAAAGTGGAACATCTGATTTGGGTAGGATTTCATAGAGGGATGCACCAGTTTGAATTTGGGGGCTAGAGATCTCGAGTTCACAGTAATTTTTAAATTCTTTTTGAGTTGCCGGCCCAATACAATAAACTTTTTTTGCAGAAAGCTGATCATAAAGTTCTGGGAAGCAAGAGATGAATTCTAGGAAGAAAAGTCGAACTCCAAATCTGCTTGTAAATACAAGGGAAGTCACTTGATTAAATTTTTCATAAGCCGCTACAAGCTGCTCATAAGTCCAAGTTGGACGTACTTCTGTTAGTGGAAGAGGAATAGGCTGAATACCTGTATCTTTGAACTTTTTTATAATCTCAATTTGATGTTGAGATGGCTGTGTGAGCCAAACGCGGGATGTGCTCTCTTTAATTTTAAGAGTGCGATTGACTGTATCTCTTAATAAGTCAGTCAGTGTTGCGTATTTTTCCTCAAACTGAGTCTCCGTTACAGTGTCATGGTAGTAAAATTTTAAATGAAATTGACCTGATGGTGTTTTGTGAATGTTTGCACCCAATGCGAGATGGCAACCGCCTCCGAAAAGTGCAAGTATAGATTTTTCTGCGTGTGCAATTTGATTTAAATCGGAGTTAAAGAGAGGAGCGTATGTATTTATGTTCTCTCTTCTCATTTGAATAGCAAGAATTCCTTGGCAAGCTGCTGAAACGGTAGGAAGTCGGATCGCGACCAAACCTTTTTCTTCAAGGGTTTGCAAAAGTCCCAAACGTGAAACTCCTGCCTCAGCTAATACTGTGGCATCGAACTCACTTGAAAGAGCTTTTTGAATTCGAGATGGGACGTTGCCTCTCATTTGTAAAATTTCACAGCCGGGGTAAAGGCTTTTGAGTTGATAGTATCGTCGAGGTGATGAGGTTCCAATTCGAAGTGGTCTAATTGGATGTCCATCTGAACTCAAATTTTCTTTTCTTGTAATAAGAATATCGAAAGTGGATTCGCGGTGAGAGTAGGCCACCCATGGAAGTTCATAGTGAGTCATGCTGGGTAGGTCTTTACAAGAATGAACTGCTAGATCAATTTCTTTTTTGATTAATTTCTTTTCAAGTTCTTTGGTAAAAAAACCATCTCCAGGAATTTTATCGAAAGACCTGAGGTCTTTGTCTCCGGTGGTAACAACTTTTACAATTTCATTGGGTAAAGATTGTGAGTTTAGAGATTGAGCGACCATCCGAGTTTGGGTTAACGCCAAATCACTTTGGCGCGTACCAATGCGAGTGAGATTCATTATGCACCTGTATCAGTCAGATCTGAATAGACTTGTTTGATAGACTTAAGATGAATGTGATTAATTTTTTTAATCAGTCTTTCAGATAAGATTTTTATAGCTTCCAGCTGCTCGTTAGAAAGTCCTTTTAGAAGATCTTTGTTTTCTTCAAATGTATTTGTATGTATTTCTTTTGTTTTTTCTAAATTAGTTGTGATGATCTGATCTAGAGATTTTCTTGAAAAATCAATTAGGATTTTCTTAAGAGATATTTGCACGAGTTGTTCAATCTCTTTAATTAAACCCTTAGAACTTTCTTTGTTCTGTTCAGCGATCGTTTTAATTTCATTTAGGCCGATATACTGGCACGTTTTTTCGACAAGTTTTTCGTCTGCATTTGCAGGTACAGAAAGATCCAATACCATTTTTGGCTTTAAGACTTTTAGCTTGTTTGAGTCGAGAATGTTTTTTTGACCTGTGAGCGCTAATATAACAACATCTACTTGATCGAGATTATTTTTGGCAAACTGATCCCAGGGTAAGATTTGAGTAGTAGAGTCTACTCCTGACTCCACTTTAGAAAGAGTTCTGTTGGTAACGCTAATGGAGTATTTTTGTTTTTTACGTAAATATTTATAAACAAGTTGGTTTGTTTCTCCAAAACCTACGAGGAGAATTTTGCCATTCTTTTTTAATTCAGACGTTACTTTTTTTGCTGCAACAGATGAAACAGAGGTTTGAATTCGAGATAGGTTTGAGTGGCTGCGAATCCACTTGGATTCTCTGAAAATAAGGTTCATAAATTTTGATAACTGAGCACCTAGAAGGTTTTGATTTTGGAGTTCGGAAAATGCCTTCTTCACTTGACCTAGAATTTGGTTTTCACCAAAGACTATTGAGTCAAGAGAGCAGCAGACTTTCAGCCAGTACTGCGTGATATCTTGTGTTTGATTTCTGACTTCAGGTTGTAGTTGAGTAAAGTCTGGTGTCGTAGTTTTAAATTCAGTGTCACTTGCCAAAAGAAATTCGACGCGGTTACATGTAGCAAGATAGAAAATTTCATCGCATTGATATCTTTGTTTAAGAGAAAGTAATTGGTCTTTAAGTTGCGCTTCAGAGAAAGTTAAAGTCTCTAAACCTTCGACTCCTATATCACGAATATGGAAAGACCACTGCAGCAAGTTCATGAGCAAAGATTATCAAAAGACTTTCATTTGATTGTCATGAAAGTGTCATCTAACTCATAAAGGCGTCTGCCGACTTTTAGGTACAAGCCGCGTCTAACGCAGCTTGTACCTAAAAGTCGGCAGGCGCCTTTCGCTTTTGCAGAGAGTCTAGACTAAGAGCTTGATAACCCAATAACGCGCTGCTACAGTGATGATTCATGCCACATCAAAATTATCTAAACCGAGAGATCGGCGTCTTACAATTCAATGAACGAGTACTTAAACTTGCTATGAATTCTCGTACCCCTCTTTTAGAGAAGGTTAATTTTGTTAATATCTTTCATTCCAATATGGATGAATTTTTCATGAAAAGGGTTGGGGGGCTGAAGGCACAACATCAAGCCAAACTTCAATCTTATTCCGTTGATGGATTAAGCCCTAAAGAACAGATCAAGCTAATCTACCAAAAGAATATTGAACTCAATAAGGTTGTGCATGATTTTGTGGAGAAAGAATTAAAAAAAGAATTAGAAAAAAACGGTATTCATCTTCTACGTTGGAGAGGTTTAACGGCCAAAGAAAAAAACTGGGTTACGGATTTCTTTAAAAATAAAATATTTCCTGTTCTAACTCCAATGGCTGTTGATCAGGGGCACCCTTTTCCTCATATTTCAAATCTATCAACTTCAATTGCGGTTTCACTTAAACACCCACAAGACGATGAGCTATTGTTTGCTCGGATTAAGATTCCACCGGTTTTTCCAACATGGCTCAAAATTGAAGCTTCAGATGATCCAAAATCAATTCGATTTATTAGTATGATAGACATCATCATACAACACCTTGAGTACCTGTTTCCAGATATGACAATCGAAAATATGATGACGTTTCGAATTACAAGAAACATAGATATCAAAGCAAATAAAGATGAGGACGCAGAAGATTTATTAGAGTTTATAACTGAAGAGCTAAAGCAAAGACGATTTCAAGAAGTTGTCAGGATTGAGCATGGTAATAATCCAGATCCGTGGCTCTTAAATTTTTTATTAGATGAACTTGATTTAAAACAGGAAGATGTCATCGCTTATCCTGGTCGCCTCGAGTACAAGGATTTAAAGTCCGTTTATAAAGTTGTAAATCCAAAGTTAAAGTATCCACTTTTTACCCCAGTATCCCCGAGTGCATTGGTGGATCCAGGTGTGAATATTTTTAGTGTCATAAAACAAAGTGATTTGTTGATTCATCATCCTTATGAAAGTTTTGCGAATTCTGTAGAGAGATTTATTGTGACGGCAGCTAACGATCCAAATGTTGTCGCAATAAAAATGATTTTTTATCGTACAACAGAAGAAAGTCTTATAGTTCAATCCCTGATTCGCGCAGCAGAGATGGGTAAACAAGTGGTTTGTTTGATTGAGCTTAAGGCTCGTATGGATGAAGAACGAAATATTCATCTAGCACAGATCTTAGAAGATGCCGGAGTTCATGTCGTTTATGGAATTGTTGGGTTAAAGACTCATGCTAAAGTTATTTTAGTTGTCAGAAGAGAGCAGGATGACTTCAAGACCTATGCTCATATAGGAACTGGAAATTACAATCCTGTAACTGCAAAACTATATACAGATATGGGGCTTTTAACGGCTCATGCAGAAATCACAAAAGATCTTACAGAATTATTTCATTACCTAACAGGGCGATCATTAAAAAATACATATGAAAAAATATTGGTAGCTCCTGTGTCTTTAAAAGATCGTTTTATAAAGCTGATTCAACAAGAAATTGAAAATAAGAAAAAAGGTTTGCCAGCACAAATTATTGCTAAAATGAATAGCCTGGAAGACAAAGATATTATCAAAGCCTTATATCAAGCTTCTCAAGCAGGAGTAGGCATAGATCTAATTGTAAGAGGTTTTTCTTGTTTAAAGCCTGGAGTGAAAGATTTAAGCGAAAATATACGCGTTATTTCTGTTTTAGGTCGATTTTTAGAACATTCAAGAATTTTTTATTTCAGAAGTGGCAGTGAAGACCCTTTGGCTGGCCAATTTTATTTGGGTTCAGCAGACTGGATGTCTCGAAATTTATTAAATAGAGTAGAGGTTATTACTCCTATCGAAGATAAAAATTTAAAAGCAAAAATTTATGAAATATTAGAGATCATGATACAAGATCAAGTATCTGCTTGGGATCTGATGCCGGATGGAAAATACGTACACCGAGGAGATTCAAATCAGCTCTTGGAGGGATCTCAAGAGCTGATATTAAAACAGACGCAGCTTCGTCACCAGTTGTATCTTCAAAATCGTTTGGGAGCATCTTTAACGTGAAGATTTTAATCGTAAGGCATGCGATTGCAGAAGATAGAGATCATTGGGCAAAAATGAATCCAGACGATGAGCAAAGGCCTTTAACAAAAAAGGGAATTAAGCAGTTTATTTCATTTAGTAAAACCATTTGTCATCTTTTGGACGACCCAGATTTATTTTTATGTAGCCCGCTTGTACGCTCTATTCAAACAGCCGATATTTTAAAAAAAAGATACAAAAAAAATTACCGAATTATTAAGGAACTCAAGCCAGAAGCAACATGTGCACGACTTCTTAAATTTCTCTCTCTATCTAAAAAGAAAAAAATTATTTTGGTAGGTCATGAACCGCTTTTATCTGAATTTATAGGATATTGTGTATCAGGAGCATCTAAATCAGATGTGATTCTAAAAAAAGGTTCATGTTGTTTGCTAGAAACAGAGAAAATGCAAAAAGCGTGTGCAAAAATTGAGGCACTTTATCAGCCTAAGTATTTTGAAAAATAAACTTTATTTTGATAATTGAATCAGAATTCCGTCTTTTAAGGCAATGTTAGGGCAGCGAATGTTCTTGAAACCAAATAGCACCATAATCTCTTCTAACATCAAAACTGCGGGCAAAATAACATCTGCTCTATCTTTTTTGAGTGCTAGTATTGTTGTTCGCTCTTTCATGGAATAACCAAATAGAATTTTTTCAAGTAAGTCGACTTCTTTAAAGCTCATTTCATCTTTTTTTGAGTCTTTAAATATTTCTGAGGAAAGTCTATTAAGAGATTTAACATTGCCTCCTGTTCCAACAAACACTTTTTGATCATCCTCACATTTAAAGGTGCGAACGTAGGATTGAAGGGGTTCAATTCGCTTTCGTATTTCGCTTCTTAAAAAGCGCTTGAGTTCAATTGGCTTGCACTGATTCGCTTTTTGTAGCAATCGCACTGTTCCTAATGGCAAGCTGAAGAATTTTCGAATTTCACCACGAATAGAAATGATAAACTCAACACTTCCGCCTCCGATATCTACAAGCAGAGCATGTTTTTTTGAGATGTTTTCGACATGTGAAACTCCAAGGTGTACAAGTCGTGCTTCTTCTTTCCCATCTATCAGATCAAGTTGGATGTGACTTGTGCTGTAAATAAGATCAATGAGTTCGTGACTGTTTTTTGCATCACGAAGTGCGCTAGTTGCAACTGCCTTATAATACTTTACCTTATGCTTTATAAATAATTGCTGAAACTCAATGAAAGCACGTATGAGCGCTTTCATTGTCGAGTCTTGTATAACTCCTCTGGAGAAACTGTCTTGCCCCAAACGAAGAGGAACTCTGTAATTCTTTATAATATCAATGCCATCTTTTTCATGTTCACCGATAGACATTCGAATTGCATTGGATCCTACATCAATTGCTGCTAGTCGAGTTCCCATTTTAATCCTACAGTGCTGCTAGATCTCTAATGATTTCCTGAACATGTCCTTCAACTTTAACTTTTGGATATATTCTAGAAATACGACCTTCTTTATTGATTAAGAAAGTTGTTCTCTCGATTCCCATATATTTTTTTCCGTACATATTTTTCTCTTTGAATACGCCGTAGAGATTGCACACTGATCCTGATGTATCAGCAAGAAGATCAAAGTTTAAATGGTATTTTTCAATAAATTTTGTGTGAAGACTCTCGTCATCCTTACTGATTCCAAGAATAATTCCGCCATATTCCTTGATTCTGTTCAGAGAATCTCTAAAATCGCAGGCTTCTTGAGTGCATCCTGGTGTCATATCTTTGGGGTAGAAAAATAGAATGACATTATTCCCTCTGAGAGACTCCAAAGCAACCTCTTGGCCACTTTGATTATTGAGAATAAAAATAGGAGCTTGGTCTCCCACTTGTAAGGAGGCTGTCTCTAGCTTTGGAGATATTTTTTTCTTTGGGCTTTTTCTAGAAGTCTTGCGGGATTTCTTTGTAGTGCGCTTTTTCGCATTCTGTTTAGAAAGTTTCTTTTTCTTTTTTTTGATTACTTTTGAAGTATTTTTTTTTGATTTCTTTACTACTTTTTTCTTTCTGGCCATGTGATTTTTCTCCGATCGAATTAGGAACTAGTATTTCGTTGATTGAATGTAAATGTCAACTTTGTGTTAGACAATACCCTAACCTATTTCTGATTATATTTTGACAATCAGCTAACACTCAATTGGGGTAACTTACAGTACCATTTAAGCATGGTCGGGGATTTTCATGTTCATACAACCTACAGTGATGGCGAGCTAGGCATCAGGCAGGTTGTAGATCTTTATGGTAAGGCAGGTATTCGAGCTGTAGCAATAACAGATCATGTTTGCGAGGAGGCGACACTTCTCGGGAAAGCTGCTAATTATCTAGGTAAGACTTTAACTCGTAATAACTTTGATGCATATCTATCTGACATTGAAGCTGAAGCAGACCGGGCTCGTATATTGTACGATATGACTCTTATTCCGGGTGTTGAGATCACAAAGAATAGTTTATTTAATCATCGATCTGCACATGTCGTTATACTAGGTATTCACAAGTGGATAGAGCCCGATCTCTGTATTCTCAAGATTTGCGCTAAAGCTAAGGAGCAAGGCGCCCTGACAATTGCTGCTCATCCTGTATTTACAAGGAATCTTGAGAAGCAAACATATCACCTATGGGATCGAAAAGAAGAGTTAAAGAAAGTGATTGATCTCTGGGAAGTAGCAAGTGGTAAGCTTTTGTTTCCTGAGGTACAAAGTGAAAAGCTTCCTAAAATCGCAAACAGTGATTTACACCGATCAACACATTTAACCTCATGGAAGACCAAAGTATTTGCAGATAATAAGCAAGAAAGTATTCTTGATGCACTCAAAAAGCAAAAAATTGATTTTGTGTATTATCAAGAACAACTAGCGTTTCTTCAGACCAGAACATCATCTCTTATGACATAAGCTGCAGATACTCCTGACCTGAAGGCTCCATCTAGTGAATTGCCTCCAAATGCATCTCCAGCTAGATATAATCCCGGAAATGCAGATCTAAAGTAGAGAGATTTGTAGTACTTGAGAGGACTACTGTACTTCCATTTCTTAACCTCATAATCGCCAAGCTTATTAGGGAAATAGCGCGAGAATTCAGAGTAAATAAGCTCAAAAATTTTTTCATCAGAAAGATCATACTTATCTTTTGAGAACTCTTCAGTGCAGTGAACTGTTATTGAACGGAGTGTATTATTTATCCCTTTTTCTTTATTATCGCAAACCCATTCAAGGACTGAGTTTTTTATAAACATCGCTCCTGACTCTGGAAGATTGTGTACTTCTTGGGCTGTCATCATTAGAACCAGACAAGGGCGATATGTGATGCCTGAGAGGTCTGTGTCTTCAATGTGGATATTGTTTTTTTGTAGTAACTCAAGTGTTTGAGGAAGTGGAGCTGTAACAAGAAGTCTTTTGGAAGAGTAAGATTTATCAGTCTCATCTTTGAGAATCCACATTGCACCTTTTTGCTCTACTGAAATAATTTTTGAATTTAGATTAACTTCTATATTTTGCGAAAGCTCTTTTGCTAGGGAGCTCATTCCAAGTTTGGGTATGTAGACTTTTTTGGAGCTTGTAAAATCCCAATCATGAAGAGTTTGTTCGGAGGTGTTTTCCTTGAGCCAATTTAAAAAGCGTGGACTTGGCTGAATGTATTGAGCTCCATGATCAAATAAATTATTTGATATGCGACGTGTGGCCATACGGCCTCCGTATCCACGGCCTTTATCGATGCACAAGCTTGTCATTCCAAATTCTTTAAATGTCAAAGCGGCTGATATGCCAGTCATGCCGGCGCCAATAATCAAAACATCATAATTTTTCATAAGGAAAAATATAATCTAGAAATAAATAAAGATCTAGAAACTATTCGGGTCCAAATATTTTTTTAGTAAGTCATCTCCGCGGATTTGCGCTTTAAGAACTGACAGAAATATAAAAACGCCAGTTGTTTTGCGGTCCAAAAATACGACTTCGCGCGGCGGTGCCCTGACGCTAAAATTTCTTATAACTTCAGATACCATCTGGGTGATTCGTTTTGGAAGATCTGTACGCGACCAATCATACTCTCCTGCACTGTTATGAAAGGGAGTGCCTTCTGTTGTGAAGGGCTCTACCATGAGTTTACAGAATTCTATGAATAAAGACTGAAGTTTTTCAGGATCTCCTGAGTAGATAAAACGTAGTTTTTCTGCATAATATTTAACTTTTTGATCATCTTTTTGATAAGCCGCTTTTGTAAGTCCCCTGTAATTTTCTAGAAACTCCTTTGGAAACTCTCGAACAGCCCCGAAGTCATATAAAATGATTTGTGGGTTCAGATTTGTTATTCGAATTTTATAATTTCCTAGGTGAGGATCTGTTTGTACAAAGCCCCAGCGGAATAATTCCATGAAGTAGAGTTCAAGCATATTCATGGCAAGGGTGTTTCGCTGTTCCTGCGAAAGGCTTTGTATGTCAATGGAATCTACTGGAATACCATCTTCATAAGAAGCTGCTAATATCTTTGAGGATGTAAATTCTGAGTAGATTTGAGGCACAATGTACCTATTATCTCCTTGTAATGCTTTGGCATACTTGTTTGTCCAGTTCATCTCATTGATGTAGTCGAGTTCTTGCTTGAGCATACTCTCGACTTCATCAAAGAGTAATTCCATATGAGAGATATTTGGAAATAACTCAGCTATTTTAAAAACGGATTTAAGAGCAACTAAATCTGAGTCTATAGCCTTGTCTACGTTTGGGTACTGAATTTTAAGTATGATTTGCGTTTTTGTATTTATGATTTTTGCTCTATGAACTTGACCAATAGAAGCGCTTGCAAGTGCTGTACTTTCGACTTGAATTTTTTCAAATATATCTTCACCTAAATTTTGTAGAAGAATTTTTTTAAGAACATCCCAGTCAAAGGGAACAGATTTTGCCTGCAGAGATTTGAGTGTGTCATTAATATCTGGGGGTAAAAAATATTCTCCGTAAACAGACAGCATTTGGCCTATTTTCATAAGCCCACCTTTTAGATGGCTTAGTTTGTCTGCTAGAACTTCAATTTGTTTTTTTAATATTTCTAGGGCAATATTTTCTTTTGATGTGTTTTTAAGTTGTGATTGGATTTTATACGAAAGAGCTTTCTGTCCGGATCCAATTACAAGCCCCAATACGTCAAGAGTTCTTGATATTTTACCATAACGAAGCTTTTGAAGGCCTTTTTTATTAAGAGGTGTTGAGTCTGACATTAGATATGTGTATACATGAGAATATACCTGAGTTCAAGTTTTTTTAAACTCACAAAAGGGAGAAGCTGAAATGCGAGTCTTATTAACAGGCGGCACAGGATTTGTTGGGAAAGAAATTGGTAAAGCTCTTGCTCGTAAGGGGTATGAGGTGGTGGTTGTTACTCGAAATCCAAAAAAATATTTTGGACTACTACCTTATCCATGCGAATTGGTTGCTTGGGCGGATTTGGCTGTGGAACTCAAAAAAAAGAGCATTGATCATGTCATTCATTTGGCAGGAGAATCTGTTGCTGGGCAGAGATGGAGCTCTGAGGTTAAAAAAGAAATTTTTGAATCGCGTGTTCAGACTACAAAAAAACTAATCACCTCTCTAGCGGAGGCAAATCAAAAGCCAAAAACCTTTGTTTCTGCTTCTGCAATTGGTATTTACGGAGATCGTGGAGAAGAGGTCTTGCATGAAAAATCGGAACCAGGAGTTGGCTATCTAGCTGACGTTTGTAAGGCATGGGAAGCAGAAATCCGCAAAGTTAAAGAAGTACAAAAAAGTATTCGTCTTTGTATTTTAAGAATTGGTATCGTCCTCGGCGAGGGTGGAGGCGCGCTGGCAGAAATGTTGCCTCCTTTTCGTGATGGGTATGGTGCGGCCCTGGGTTCAGGACGTCAATGGATGAGTTGGATTCATATTCACGATTTGGTGAATATGTTCTTATGGTGCATAGAAAATGAAAAGGCAGAAGACGTATATAATGCGGTTGCCCCTGAGAGTATTAGAAACGGGGATTTTTCAAAAAAACTTTCTAATTACTTTAAAACTCCACTTTTGCCATCAGTTCCGCAGGTAGCCTTAAAGGTGATGTTCGGAGAAATGAGTCAAGTGCTAATCTCTAGCCAAAAGGTGACCCCAAGAAAAGCAATGGATGAAGATTTTGAATACATCTATTTATTTATTGATAAAGCTTTGGCAAATGTGCTTGAGCCGCTTAAACCATTTGAAACAAAAGTTGTTTTTGAACAATGGGTTCCGCATAAGATTGAAAAAGTTTTTCCATTTTATGAAGATGAGAAAAATTTAGAACAGATCACGCCACCTTGGCTCAATTTTCAGGTCTTGCGCAAAAGCACAGAGCAGCTTCAAGCAGGAACTCTCCTAGACTATAAGCTGTCACTTCACGGAATCCCCATGAAGTGGCAAACTCTCATTGAAGGTTTTGAAAAAAACAAATTTTTTGTGGATACGCAAAAAAAAGGTCCCTATCAGAAGTGGCATCACACTCATGAGTTTGAGGAGTTAGCGGGTGGTACAATAGTTAGAGATGTAGTTAGGTATAAAGTCTCGCTGGGCGGTGTCGGTTATATAGCATCTAGCTGGATGGTTCATAAAGATGTTCGAAAAATTTTTGAATATCGCGCAAGTAAAATAGCAGAACTATTTAATCCGTCCTGAACAGACAGTAAAAACAAAAGTCTATCCAATGTTGAAGTTTTAGCGACAGAGTACTAATATAGAGAGATGGCATCATTTGAAGAGCTTCAGCGTTTACAAAAAATTTATAACTATAAAAATCCTCTTGTTAGAGTTCAAAACTTAGCAACAGTTCAAGTTAAAGAGCACCAGCTCCCTATTGTAGGTATTACGATAGGCACAGAAGATAGAACAAAACCCACATTTGGCCTTTTTGCGGGAGTACATGGTCTAGAAAAAATAGGCACTCATGTCGCCCTTCACTTTATTGAAGTTCTATTAGAACAATTAGAATGGGATAAAGAACTTCAAGATCGATTCAAAAAAAGCAGGCTTGTTGCAATCCCTATGATTAATCCGGCAGGAGTTTTTTTGAACAGACGTAGCAATGCAAATGGTGTTGATATCATGAGAAACGCTCCGGTAGAAGCGGTGGGAGATTCCCCTTTCTTATTAAGTGGTCATAGGTATTCCAATTGGCTGCCGTGGTTTCGAGGTGACTCTTCACAAATGGAAATAGAAACACAAACTATTATTCAGTTTGTAAAAAATGAAATGTTTCAATCTGAGTTTGGATTTTCTTTAGATGTTCACTCCGGTTTTGGGGTTAAAGATCGTCTATGGTATCCTTACGCAAAAAGTTCAGAGCCATTTCCGCTTATAAAAGAGGCTCTCAAATTTAAAGCACATATAGATAAATCATTTCCTCATCATGTCTACGCTATTGAACCACAAGCCTTAAGCTATACAACTCATGGCGATGTATGGGATTACTTGTTTGATATGCACTACGAACAAAATAAAAATGAGAAAATTTATTTACCCTGGTGTTTGGAGATGGGATCTTGGATATGGGTTAAAAAAAATCCAATGCAGTTATTTTCTGCTTTAGGACCGTTTAACCCAATCCAGCCGCATCGTTATAAGAGAATTATGAGAAGACATTTTGTGTTACTTGATTTTTTTATGAGATCTACTCTGAATTACAAGAATTGGAATTAGTTTATGAATATTGTATTACTCCGTGGATTAATGAGAGAGGCTAGGCACTGGGGAGATTTTCCTAAGCAATTAGAAGCATGCCAAGGCGTAGGTCGAGTTGTATGTCTTGATTTTCCTGGAATTGGAACTGAAGAGAAAAGATTTTTTCCTCCTTTTTTAAAAGAAGTTGTGAGAGATTTACGCTCTCGATTTCAACATCGTGAACATGAGAATCTTAAGCAGAATTGGGCTATCTTAGGTTTTTCATTAGGAGGAATGGCGGCTCTTGAATGGGTCAAAATGTATCCAAACGATTTTAAAAAAATCATTTTACTAAACACAAGTGCCGCAAATTCTGGAAAGCTATGGCAGAGAATAAAGCCAGAATCTATGTTGAGAGTTTTAAAAATTTTTCTAGAAAAAGATCCTGTCCAGAGAGAGGCTCAAGTTATTGACATGATCTCAAATTTAAGAAGAAGAGATTCAAAGCTTATACAAGATTGGGCGCACATCGCAAAAATGTCACATTTTTCGAAGGCTACGGCTATTAACCAGTTAATAGCAGCCTCTCAATTTAAAGTGCCTGAGAGTTTAGCTATTACATCTTTGGTTTTAACTTCGCGTGCGGATCGCATGGTAAACTACTCCAATTCTCTTTATGTAGCCAAGAGACTGGGTTCTGAACTACATATTCATCCTACTGCCGGGCATGACCTCACGGTAGACGATCCTGAATGGTGTTTGTCAAAAATTAGAGATTGGATTGAGTCTTAACTATCTTTTAGGTATTTGATCCCAAGATTTAATCTGCCACGTTGTTTTTACATCCGACACAAGTTCGCCTTTTTCATTTTTAATTTCAGTATACATTTCAACAAACCCTACGCCATTTGGAAGTTCCGGCCAAATATGAGGCGCTTTGCAAGTTCCTCTTAGAGTTCCTACTCCTGCCTTGTGGTAGTTAATATTTAAATTTGAAATTACAAAACGGAATTTATCAAAATCATATTTTTGAGAAATAAGTAAACCTGCAGCATACTCACCAATGAGTGCTTGAGAAATTGCATGTGCCGTTCCAATATGATTACGTCTGCGAAACTTAGAGGGAGATTTGATTGTACAAGTTGTTTCCGAAAGTTCGTCAATTTGTAATCCTATTCCAATGTTAAATGGAATTCCATATGTAAGCGCAAAATCCAAGAACTTCTTGCGCATATAATCGCTTTTGATTTTCTTGGAAAATTTGAAGGGGTTTAGTTTTTTTAAATCCATAATATCCTCAAGGTAAGTTTTTTTTAATTTTTTGATAGTCTTCTACGATTTCATTTACAATTTCACGACAGGACTTGATTTCGTTGATCAGTCCAACACCTTGACCTGCTCCCCAGACAGTTTTCCATGTTGGTGTATTTGCTGCTTTTTCAAGAGCTTTCATCCCGGAGAGATGAATAAGGGGAGTTACATATTTTTTGGTGAGTTTGTGATTTTTAAGTTTCTCGACTATCCAAGGTAAATCTGTCCCTTGTTTTTTTATGAATTCTGTTGCAATGACGTTTGCAGGTGTTCCAGATAGTTTTGTTGTGAGTACAATATCCTCTGGAGTTGAATTTAAAATTGCCTGTTTATATCCACTCTCTACTTTGGCTTCTTTTGAAGTTATAAAGCGAGTTCCAATACTCACTCCCGAGGCTCCTAATGCCAACATCGCGGCAAATGTTGCGCCATTTGTGACTCCTCCAGCTGCGATCACTGGAATTTTGAGTTTCGTTTTAAGCCAAGGAATTAAAACAACTGGTGAAATAGGACCGGCATGTCCGCCAGCTCCGGCGCCTACAGCAATAACTCCATCAGCACCTAGATCTTCAACTTTAAGAGCATGATCTAAATTAGTGACGTCACAAAAAACTTTAGCGCCATTTTTATGAGCTTCTTCAATGACTGTTTTAGGATTTCCAAGTGATGTTATAAAAAGATTCACACCTGCATCTAAAGCCATTTTGAGATCATCATTTTGTCGGGTGTTACTTTTATTAACGATGATATTCACACAAATAGGTTTTTTTGTGCGTGAACGAATTGTTTGTAGGGCTTTTTTGTAATTCTCAATGGGGCGATAATTCAAAGCTGGAAATGCTCCAATAGCCCCACTTTCTGAGATTTCTACAACCATGTCCTCATTAGACACAAGAAACATAGGCGCACCAATAATTGGGTATTCTAGATTCAATAATTTTGTAAAGTCTGTTTGTATCATCACATATAGGTAGCAGGTACCTTCAGCGCGCTCAATGTGTCATGCGCATGGTCAGTGTAAGTTTCTGCGATTTTGGCGTGAGATGAAAGTGCAAGTGTAGCAACATTCGAATCGGGCTCTATGGATATTGGATTCAATGTGTGTAGCTTAATATCGACCCGTTTAAGTTTCATTACTGACCACAAGTGTGTTAAAAACCCCATATCTCCATACCAACACACAAGATCTCGGTTATTAGTATCAAAATTTTTGCCATCTATTTTGATATATTGAAGGCAGAGAGGTTGAACGAATGATTGTGTTTGGATGGCGGCACTGAAAAGCGGTTTTTTGAAGGGTAAGATCTTTTCGCCATTTGTACTTGTCGCTTCAGGAAATACTGTCACATGGAATCCCTTTAAAAGCGCATCAACAACATCTTGAATTTCATTTTTAAGATTATCTTTACTTCTTCTTTCTACATAGAGACAGCCTGCAACTTGAGTGGCCCAACCTAAAACAGGTGCGTTCTTCATTTCCATGGATGTTACATAACATGTTTCGATCTGAGAAGATAAAATTAAGATATCTAAGTAAGACATATGGTTGCAAACAATAAATGGCTGTTTGGTTTGAGGGCCAATAGTCTTCACATGGAAACCAAGAATTTTAAGTGAGAGTCTGCTGTATCTTCGCATCCAAGGAGTCATATAAAATCTTAATTTCCATATATCACGAAGATAAATTTTTGCAATAAATCCATGAGCGATAAATGTGAACAGAGTTATGAGAAAAAGAATCAGCTTAGTGCTACTAACTAGAATTTTCAAAAGTACCTCATTTTGTATTTTTCTGACATTTTTGGAATATTTAGGATTGTCATAAAATCGATACAATCAAAATCTTTGTCGACAGCTGGGAGGCCATGAATTTTTGCGCCAGCCTTAATGTAAGATTTGAGAAGTGAGGGAAGTTGTAACTCTAAATCGTTTAGTGGAAGTGCACCATAATCTCCTCGGAGTTCGTCATCTTGAAAGCTAAATTTTGGTGTCGGCTGAATATCAAAGTGGTAAGCATGCTGGTCTTTCATGTGGTGGTAGAGTGCCATAGAGAGTTTAGGATCCATTGTATGAACACTTGCGCACCCGAATAAATAATCAGCACCAGTTAAGCGCGCATATTTACCCAAGCCCTTCCAGACAAGATTCAAGCTAATCCCATTTCTATAAAAAGGATGAATACAAGCGCGTCCAAGCTCAAGTTTAGTGCCGGGGGATTTTAAAAATAAATCCATATGAAATTCATTCTCTGAGTAAAATTCAGATGTAAATCTTGAGCTAAGAAGTCGGTATGTGCCGATCGTTACATTGTTTTTTAGGTCTTTAACAAGAATATGATCTGCGAGTAAGTCATAGCGGTCAAAATCCACGCCCATAAAAGTTTTTTTATTAAGACCTTCTCTTATAAAAACCTGATAGCGAAGTTTCAGTAACTCCTCTAATTCCTGTACAGTTGTAGCGGTTTTAATGAGATAGCCGCTTTGTTCAATCTGGAAAATAATTTTTGGTTTGAATGCTCTGATTTTGAGATGCAGTAGCTTTTTTCTAAAATCAACGAGATCTTTTGTTTTTTGAATCACCGAGTGTGCGAGTGCTGTCATAAGGCCTCCCTGCCAGAGAGGTTCTTATAAACATCAAATGTACAAAAAAATCATTTGTCGTTATAGGTTATCCTCTCATATTTATCTTAATCAAAATATGAGAGGGTATGTGTTAGTGTTCCATAAGGTCAGGAGTCTAGTTTGTTAGATTCCTGTTAGAGGCAAGTAACGGCTCCTAGCGCAGCTGCTAGCTGGTTGTCCTTCGTTTCATCTAATTTTGAGAGCGAAGATTGAAGTGGCGCGCAGTTTTTAAGTTTATTTTTTATCTCGGTATTAATTTCCCCATCAAAAGGAACTGCAGGCGGAGAAAGTGGCGCTATTTGTGCCTCTCTTAAGATAAACTTATCATTGTTTTTATCTTCTGAATTATAAAAAGCTACTTGATCTGGTAGAACTCCAATTTTTTGATTAGAGTGTCCAGACCCAAAGTGAAATCGAAACGTTGTTTTCTTTAACGTAACCTCTGGAGTCTGATCAAAGATATTCTGTCCACATCCTTTTCCGAAAGTTTTTGTTCCTATCACTGCCCCTAAACCTAAATCTTGAATTGCACCGCCAAAAATTTCTGAGGCACTAGCTGACTTTTGATTCACAAGAACAACTATTTTTTTGCCTTTCATAAGATTTGTCAATTTGGTTGCTTTTAAAATATTGGAATCTTCACTTTTCTGATCATAAAGTGCAATAGGTTGTGCATCAGACATCAGCCAATTTTTTGTGGCAACTATGCTTGAAAGAATGCTGAATGGCTGTGTTTCGTTAATAAACGATCTTCTTCTTGGGGTCCAAAAAACTCCACTTCCTTCTACAATATAATCTTCTTTGAAGTCCTGCATTTGAGTATCCCAAATTGAGAGCAACTTTACTCCGCCTGTAGCAAGTGAGCCGACCATACAAAGTGCGGTCTGCATCATGCCGCCGCCATTATTTCTAAGGTCTACAATAACATTGCTAATATTTTTTTCTACAACGGCTTTTGCTATTGTGCTTGTAAATTTCGCGCAGAGATCTTTCTCAATGAAATCTTCAATGGATATATAGAGTGCTTTAGAGCCTGTTGGTGTTGTTTCAATGGAGGTCATCATGTTTTGCATAATAAATTTGCGTCGTACAACGTTTAAGGTTTTTTTTGTGGATCCTCTTTGAATTTCAAGGGCTACAGTTGTATTTTCTGGTCCGCGTATTTTAAGACTCACAGATTCTGGGTTTTCATCTGGGCTTAATGGGGTACCATTAAGTGCGACAATGATGTCTCCTACCATCAGACCTGCTTCGCTCGCTGAGCTATTGTTATAGACTTTGATTAGTGATATTTTGGAGCCCTCTTGTGCGATTAAAGCTCCAATTCCAAAGTAGTCTTCGCCTCGAGTTCCCGATTCACGAGATGTGAAGTAATCTGAGAGCATAATAGCAAAGTGAGAATCGCCAGCATTTTGTATGAACGTGTTAACTCCTAAAATATGAAGGGCTTTGATCTCCTCTGGCTTGGCTTGTGAAATTAAATAACTTGCTACCTCTTCTATAGGAAGACGGTTCTTTTTTACTTGTTGCTGGATGCGCGTTTGGAGTTGTTTTTCTGAGATGTATAAATCAAAGTTTTCTTTGATAGATCCAATCTTTGGTACTTTATCTTTAATAAGCTCACGTATTTCGAGAGCTCCAAAAGATTTGATAACTTTTCCGTGATAGGGTTGTAGCTCTGTTGAAAAGGTGAGAATTTCATTTCCTTCAGATAAAAACTCAACAATGGAGTAAAGAGCGGCGTAACATCCCCAATATCCAAGCCCTGCAGTGTGGCAGTTATCGCTGTTAACGAGATTCGTGAATGGCATAGGTGTAAAGCTCGATTGATTCCACTTTTCGAGTTGACGTGCTCTTTGATTGTCGGAAGCGTTGAGCGCTGCTGTACATACTGTGAATGTAAGTATGAGCGACTTTAGAAATCCCCTCTTTGATAACATCATAATATCCCCCATTATGATTTACTTTTGATTTTCGAGTTCCCCACGAACTTTGTACGCTAGTGATATTGAATCTGCATAGAATTCTCAATAGCAAATGTAGAAAAAATAAAAAATACTCAATAATATCAATGCATTATAAGTTTATCTGTGGAGCTGTTATAAAGACGATTTATGCAAACGTGTTTTTTACTGCAAAATTGCGAAATAAAAACAAAAAACTGTCCGGGCCGCAGTGAAAAAAATATTTGAATTCCCTAGGTTATTTAGTTACTACAGCTGTATCGGAGGTCATTCATGTCCACAACTTTAACGGTTTCTCAATTTATTGATCATCATTACAGACATTTCAACGCAGCAGCCTTAAAAGATGCAGCTCAAGCTTACAAAGCACATCTTGATAAGGGCGGGAAGATGTTTGTTACACTGGCGGGGGCAATGAGTACTGCCGAGTTGGGACTCTCTCTTGCTGAGATGATTCGGCAAGATAAGGTTCATGGTATTTGCTGTACTGGTGCAAACCTAGAAGAAGATCTATTTAATCTTGTGGCTCATGAGCATTATGTACGTATTCCAAACTATCGTGACCTTACGCCTTCAGATGAAGAAGCTTTGCTTGATCGCCACTTAAATCGCGTAACGGATACCTGTATTCCAGAAGAAGAGGCGATTCGAAGAGTTGAAAAAGTGATATTAGATAAATGGGAATCTTACACAAAAGAGGATAAGAGTTACTTTCCTCATGAGTTTTTTTACCAAATCATTAATGAAGGTCTTCTGAAACATAATTATCAAATTGATCCTAAAAATTCTTGGCTAGTTGCAGCTGCACAAAAAAACATTCCTTTATTTGTGCCTGGTTGGGAAGATTCGACTCTTGGGAATATTTTTGCGGGTCGAATTATTGAAGGAAAAATCAAAAGAACAGTAATGAAGACGGGTATTGACTACATGATTCGCTTATCTGAGTGGTATCTTGAAAACGTTAAAAAGAATCAATCTATTGGATTCTTTCAAATTGGCGGTGGAATTGCTGGGGATTTCCCAATTTGTGTGGTGCCAATGATTCAGCAGGATCTTGAGCAGGATGTTCCTCGTTGGGGTTACTTTTGCCAGATCAGTGATTCAACAACAAGCTATGGATCATACTCAGGGGCAATTCCAAATGAAAAGATCACTTGGGGTAAGCTATCAAAAGATACGCCTAAGTTTGTTATTGAATCTGATGCAACAATCGTAGCGCCATTAATGTTTGCGTACATCATGGGTTGGTAAACCTACAACGTTAATAAAACGTAACGCTGGTCAATGAAGCTATGCTCCCTTGACTGGCTGTCATTTTAA
>CAUJDY010000043.1 GCA_963169805.1 Bdellovibrionota bacterium
ATCGCCTGCCCCAGTCACATCAAACACGTCTCTAGCAAAAGTTGGAACTCGTTCATTTGATTTTTTATCAAAAATACTCATCCCGTCTTTTCCACGAGTCACAATCATTTGCTCTGAGCCGATAGCCTTCATCAAAGCCAGTCCAACCTCTTCAAAGGTTTCAGACACCTGGCGAAGATCATCGACATGAACACCGGATAACTGAATAGCCTCCTCTGCATTTGGAGTCATGAGGTCTGCTCCTCGGTAATATTTGATTGGAGTTGCACGATGAGGATCAACCACCACTTTTTTATTATGTCTTTTTGCAATCTCAATAATTTTTTGAATTCCTTTTTCAGAGAATAGTCCTTTTGCGTAGTCTTGCAAAATCACACCCTGCACCTGAGGCATCAACTCTTCTGTCTTTTGAATAACTTTATTTTCTACTTCAGAACTCAAAAATTTTTTTGTTTCATAGTCGACTCTCACCACATGGTGATGCTCAGACATTACTCTGAGTTTACGAGTTGTTGGCCGTGAAGAATCCGTCACAAGATGTGCGTCTGATACCCCAGCATCTCTTAAAAGAGAACGCAACTGATCTGCGGCAAAGTCTTTTCCTATCACTGATATTAAGCATGCTTCTCCGCCTAAACTTCTTATGTTTTGAGCTACATTAGTAGCAAGCCCTAGTCGCAATTCTTCTTTTGCAACCTCAACTACGGGGACTGGAGCCTCTGGGCTTATTCTTTTAACAGCGCCATTCACATATTCATCTAATCCAATATCACCAATAACTAATATTTTTTTATTTTGAAACTTTTGAACTTGTGACCAAAGACTCATACTGACCTCAATTACTTCATCTTAAATATATTTTTTAAGTGCAGAGAAAACATCGTCTGATGTAATGGAATTCATCACATCATGGGTGATTTGTCCAGATGGGAGTTGCGCCGCTACCCTAGGTGTAAACACAGTAATATTTCGATTTTGTGAACGACCAAGCGGCCCCCAGCGGATTGGAGTTTCAACACGCTTAGGACTATAAATACCAACCACAGGAGTTCCCAAGCTTGCCGCTATGTGAATAACTCCCGTGCTAGGAGCCAATACCACGCTCGCAGACTCTAAAACCTCTAATAATTCGCCTACATTTATTTTTTCATTGAGCCATATAATATTTTTTTTATGTCCATGCGCTTTTTGTAAGGGCTCAACCCATGGACGATCCATCTGAGTTCCAGTGATAACAATTGTTTTATGTAAGGGGATTTTTTCGATGAGCTCAATGTATTTTTCTACAGACCAATTCATAGCAGATCCAGCCATTCCAGGGTGGACCACTATGTATTGTTTTGTGCTAAGCTGAAACTTCTGAAGAGTCCCCACCTTTGGAGCTATGAGTGTTAAGCGTGGAATACTCTCAAAGCTATATCCTGCTACACCTAAGCCTCTGCTAATAAGGTCCAAATTATACGCAAGCTCATGGCGGTCTGATATAGATCGTCTTTGACGTACACCTTTATTGAAAACAAAAAAGGAAAGAAACTTACTCCACACACCTACGCGCTTTGGAACTCCGGCTAACCACAGCGCTACACCCACCCAAGCGGGGGCATGAAAGACAACAGCCGCATCTGGCTTTAGTTCCTTAACTTTTTGGATAAAGTTAAAAAACGTAGTCCAAGAAAATTGCTTTGAAAAAGAGCAGAAGCGTCGAGGTGGTATGGAGTTCTGTGGTATAAAATCCACACCATTTGCAATAAACCATGTGACGTTTGTATTTAGGAACAGTTGATCTACGGGCAAAGTAACAATCAAGTCGCCTATTTTATCCATGCGAATAAGCAGTACGTTTTTTAAATGTACGTTTTTCATATGCTGACGGTAGCAATGATTGACGCAAGAGTCAAAAGAGTCTGACACAACTGCGTGCCCGTGGACATAGAAACTGCATAGAGTAGAATGGGACCGTTGACGTCCAACTTGGACAACAAAGGATAAAATATGGAATCAATACTCGAAGGTCAGCTTTACAAAAACACGCTCAATCTACTTAGAAAATCTTGTGAAATTGCAAATGTAGATCCAAACGTTAGAGAACGGTTATCAAAGCCAAAACGCGCGCTTATTGTGAGCGTTCCCATTCGCTTAGATGACTACACAGTTAAAGTATTTCATGGATATCGCGTGCAGCACTCACAAACACTAGGGCCGTTCAAAGGGGGAATTCGCTATCACCAACATGTTAACCTAAGCGAAGTTGCAGGTCTTGCAATGCTGATGACATTTAAAAACTCACTCTTGCAGTTACCTTTAGGCGGCGCAAAGGGAGGCATCACAGTTGATCCTACAAAATTATCTCGTACAGAGTTGCAAAACCTGACTCGTAGATATACATCAGAAATTTCCAATATCATTGGTCCAGAGATCGATATTCCTGCTCCTGACGTGGGAACTGACCCTCAAACAATGGCTTGGCTAATGGACACTTACTCTCAAGAAAAAGGTCATGCCGTACTTGGAGTTGTTACTGGCAAGCCAGTTGAAATCGGGGGCTCACTTGGGCGAACAGGTGCAACGGGATTAGGTGTAGTTTTCTGTACAGAAGAAATACTCAAAGTAAACAATAAAACTATGAATGGAACTACCGTGGCAGTACAAGGCTTTGGTAACGTTGGATCTCACGCAGCTCTCTATGCGCACCAAAGAGGAGCAAAAATTGTTGCTATCTCAGATATCGCAGGAGGAATAGCAAATCCATCAGGCTTAGATATTCCAAAAATTATCGAGCATTATAAACTTAAAAAATCTTTTGACGGGTTAGATCTACCTCATGAGAAAATTTCAAATGATCAACTGCTAACAATTAAAACTGAAGTTCTCATCCCAGCCGCGCTTGATGGCGCTATCACTGGAGATAATGCCAACCAAATTCAAGCCAAGTTTGTTATTGAAGGTGCCAATGGACCCGTTACCGCTGAAGCCGATGCAATTCTTGAGAAAAAAGGCATTACTGTTGTGCCGGATATTCTCGCTAATGGTGGCGGTGTGATTGTTTCTTACTTTGAGTGGGTACAAGGCATTGCCTCTTTCTTCTGGGATGAAGAAGAAGTGAACAAGAAGTTGCATCATCAAATTACTAAGGCGTTTCACCGTGTTTGGGAATTTCACAAAGAAAAACAAGTTCCTATGAGAGTCGCAGCAATGTGTGTTTCCGCAAAACGTCTAGAGAAAGCAATGCTATTAAGAGGACTTTACCCAAGATGATTCAAAAACCATGGTTATGCATACCATCTGAATGGGGGCACGCAGTTAGCCCCCTTTTTTTTAAAATCTATGGAAAACTCAGACCCTATAAAACTCTGACTTGGAAACCTTTTAGCTGGAAGGGACTCCATTTTACAAACCCTCTTGGACTTGCAGGAGGATTCGATAAGAACGCGGAACTTATAGAATCGTTTTGGTCTTTGGGAGTTGGGTTTATGGAAGTTGGAACCGTCACACCTCTTCCTCAAAAACAAAATCCAGGTAAAGTTATAGGACGCTCTATTGAACATACTGCGCTTTGGAATCAACTTGGTTTTCCCAGTGATGGAGTTGAGGCTGTCGTAAGAAATTTAAAAAAAATACGCCAACCGCACTTTACACCTTTGTTTGTCAATATAGGAAAAAATAGATCCACTCCTCTAGAAGAAGCTTCTAAAGACTACGTCTATTTGATACAAAAGCTCTCACCTTACGCAGATACGTTTGTAGTTAACGTAAGTAGCCCCAATACCCCTCAGCTTCGCGATTTACTCAAACCAAACAATCTTAAAAATTTCTTATCACCTATCTTGCAAGAAAATAAAAAAACTCTTGGCAAACCCGTGCTTCTGAAAATTTCTCCAGATATTGAGATACAAGCTCTCAAACAAATTTTGGATACCAGCGCAGAGTTAGGAATTGACGGCTGGATCTTAACAAATACGACGTTGGACAGACAACCTGGCCTAAAATTCCCAGATGCTGGCGGAGTATCAGGCTCGCCTCTCAAAGAAAAATCCAAAAAGTGCCTACAAGAAACAATTCAGCACCTCGGAGCAGATAAAAGTAAATTTTTAGTAGTTTCTGTGGGTGGCATAATGACGGCAGGAGATGTAGAGGAGCGACTCTCCATGGGAGCTGACCTCGTGCAAGTCTATTCGACGCTCATTTTTGAAGGTCCGTTTTTCTTTAAAAAAGTCGCGCAACAAAACCTCTAGTTCTACAAACCATTACTTGTCATTCAATCTTAGACCTCCTAACATAAATATATTGGGGATTTTATGATAGTAAAGAAAAGACCAGTATGGATACCGGTCGTAACCGGCTTCATTCGTAAGAATGGGCTTGTTTTGGTTGGTCAACGCCCAGAAGGACATAGCCTAGCGGGTCAGTGGGAATTTCCTGGTGGTAAGATTGAAATTGGAGAAAGCCCTCAGTTCGCTCTCAAAAGAGAGTTAAGAGAGGAACTGGGAATAGAAGCTGATATTGGCGATCTAAGGCTTGCCCATACTCATGCTTTTGGAGATCGAGGCATTTTAATTTTGTTTTTTGATGTCAAATTTTGGAAGGGCGAACCTAAAAGCCAACACCATAACGAATTAAAGTGGATTGACCCAAAAGAACTTACACAGTTGGAAATTCCTGAGGCAAACAGAAAAATTCTACATATTCTCCAGGATCTTTTAAAGACATAAGCGAATATGTGATAATATCCCCCACATGCAGGCCAACCTATTCAAAACTCTCATCATTTTATTGATATTAGTTTGCCTGTTCAGCTTTGCTGAAGAGACTCCTTTCACCTCTTTTGAAGAGGAAACATCACCTCAAACAATTCGACGTTACACAATCCTTAGAAAAAGTGGTCAACAGGTACCTTTTCGATGGACGCATCTCCATGAGATTTTGAGCAGGACTCCAGAAATTCTCATTCAGGTTGGGCAAATGAGATCTCCGCTGGATGATCGCTTAATGATTGAAACCGCAGCTTATACTCATACAAACTTACCATACATAGATGAGATAATTGCAAGAGAGCTTCTTGCTTATGTATCTCGGCCAGAACTTCACCCCAGCAGACAACTGGAGCTCTTCTTTAATTCTGCACGCGAACTAGAACTGCAGGCCTTAACACACACCCTACGCAAGAGAGTCTCCACCGCACTTGAAATTGATAAAAACATAACTCGAGCCTTAAACCTTCTGATCCACTTTGAATTACAAAATCCAAATAAGAATGGTTACTACTTAGTCAATGCTCTTATCAATATTATTGAAAATCAAAAGCTGAGTTTAGATGAAGCAAAAAATTCTATTGTCCTCGATAATTACTATAAACTGCTGTCCTACCAGCTCGTTTACTCTTCAGACCCAAATGAGTTTAAGCTTGTACTTGAAAGAATATCAAAGTTAAAAGTTGAACATATTTTTGCAATCTTTAACAGCAGCAATATAACCACGCCGCGCAGTCTCTCTGAAAAGGGCTATTCTAAATTTAAATTCACCCTTGCACATACATTAAATTTCAATCTCAAAAGATTTGAATCAGTAGATATTTCCTCAGAAACACTTTACTTGGTAACAGCGCCCATTCTGAATGAGCTGGAAACTCTTGCTAAAAAATCTGAGTTGAGAGTCACACAAAAAGAACTCTGGAAAGAAATTCGAATAATAGCCATTAATGCATTATCTATGCTTGAACTTGAATCTTCCGATTTCTTCTCTCGCTCTTTGAGCTCAAGAATTTCAAAAGCTAATTCTTCAATAGCTGAAATTGATGCGCAACAAGAGAAAGAAAGCCTAACAAGAGAAGCTACATTTAATCGCCCACCTTCCCTGGATCAGCAAAAAATCGATATCGAGAAGCAACTCACATTTAAAATGAATACAAATGCAAGATCTAGTCTTTACATGAAATTAGGTATGACTGATTTTTCGTTTGATACTCATACGCCCATATCAAGCAATCCAGCAAATAAGATTCTTCGTATTAGCTACAGAAAGCCTCACCAGACACAACAACACAGTGCTCATGAGATCAATCCATTTATGAATGACTATGCAAATGCAATTTTTGTTTTAGAAACGATTTTGAAAAATCCAAATCACGATGGGGTCCTTTGGAGGCGCAACATACCAAAGAGCATTCTAAATCTTAGAGGACTTACCATTACTCCCTACATGAATGGTCTTGTTATTCTAAGAATTGATCCCACATTAAGTTGTAAGCAGTACTTTTAAATCTCAATTTTCTGGACGAATTATCAAAAATATGGTGCCATAGGCGAATGATCTTTCGTAAGAAAAATTTCCCACAAAACCTCAATATTTGTTTTTCAACCCAAAAATTACCTCATAGTGAGAGATCATCTGACTGCGCCTTTCTTTTGCCAATAGTCAAAGGAATGAAAAGGTTAGGTCACAATGTGCACATCATTACGGCTCAAACCTCAAAACTTGAATCTCAGTTCATACAAGCAGGAGCACAGCTTCACTTCTTAGATACGCGTGAAATTCGAAAAAACAATCTACAATCAGAAGTTCGCAGAAAATTTAAAGAGCTCCATACTCAAAACTCTTTTCATATATTTCACAGCATGGACAGATCTGGTTTATCTGTAAGCAAGAGACGAAAACTTTACGACATCACTTCTATATTTGATATTAAGGCCACGCAAATAGCACAACTTTTCTCATTAACTGCAATGAGAAAAGATAGTCTAAGCAATATGATTAAAACAGATTTTGTAATATTATATAAATATCTCAGAACCTACTGGGGCTATGACCGCGCTCTTCTAAATTCCGCACATGCAATGTTTGTATCTTCTCCGCAAGAGAGAAATGTTCTCGAACGATATTATTATTATCCAGACGCACGTATTTATCAGATTCCCTATGGGCCTAAACTTTCGCCGTCTATATCAAATGAAATTAAAGAGCAGCTCAAACAAAAATACCAACTCACCTCAGATAACCAATGCATTGCTACAATTTCAGATATGACAGAAATTGAAGATCTCAAAAATATTCTGCGTGCTTTTTATAAAGTCGTTATCAAAAAACCTGATTCCAGACTGATTATTATGGGCGATGGCCCTCACTTTTTTGATTTGGAGTATGAAGTCCTTTCTCTTGCACTAGGAAGCAAAGTCATTCTAACAGGAGCTGTTTCAGACGAGGAAGTCGCTGGCTATATTTCCATTTGTGATATTTTTATTAATATCAGCTCTCGATCTTCTGGATTTGAACCCAGTATTTTAACAGCTATGGAGTTAGAAAAAACAATTGTTGGATCAGAAGTATCGCCGTTAGCATCGTTTGTTGAAGATGGAGTTGACGGCTTTTTGGTTCGCCCTGCAGATATTCAAGGAATAGGACAACTACTACTTGATATTTTTAGAGGACAACTGGATACACGTGAAATTGGAAAGAAAGCATCACAAAAAGTGTCGGACTACTTTGACTCCGAGAAGCTCGTTATCAATACCTATGAGGCCTACAAGAAAATTTTAGCTCGTCAAGGATATCGCATCGCATAAAAACAATGTTATTGATGCAAATTATGGAAATTACGCTGTTTTTTTGTAGCATATTTTAAAATTTCGATTGAATTGCAGAAATGGGTCATGGAAACTACATTTAGTGGCTTAACACAGCGAAACCTTTGCTGAATTATAGAGCTAATATAAAGGCCACCAAAAGGACTAAACAAACATGACAAAAGCAGACCTAATCAACGTGATTTCTGAAAAAGCAGGCATCACACGCGTGAAGGCAGAAACAGTCGTAAATACCATTTTTGACTCGATGGTTGAAGCTCTAGAGCGAGGAGATCGAATCGAAATTCGAGGGTTTGGTTCATTTGTTAACAGAGAATATGATGCATACAAAGGGCTCAATCCTAGAACAGGCGAAGTCATTGAAGTTGAACAAAAAAGACTTCCATTTTTTAAAGTCGGAAAAGAACTTAAAGAGGAAATCAACGCTCAAGCTGGTAAACCACTTCCAGAAGATAACGATTAAATTTTTCGCTTAAAAATCTACAGACTCGTCATCAAAGTTTAAAGACGGCTTACTTGATCCATCATCTATCTTAATTTTATCAGCCCCTTCTTCAAGTACATTCCCATCATATTTAGAACTAAATTGAACTTTCCACCTAACTGTTTTGAGTGAAGGTAAAACGAGCGCAATCCCCCAGCTTCCAACTTCATAAGAAAATCCCTGTTTAGCGGGAACATAAGTACCAGAATTTAGCTGCTCAACCATCTTTTTACTAAAATCATTAAAGCTAGATGCACCATAATTATTTAAAATCGTAGTTTTTAAAATATCCCAATCCTCTTTTACCTTTTGATAGAGGATCAGCTTTGCAAGCTGCTTTGCTTTTTCCGTCTTATCTAGACCGTCACGCACCTCATAAATGTAACTCTGATAGTCTGCCGAGTTCTCTAACTTTTTCTCAAGTCTTGCCTTAAACTCACCAGGCTTTTTTGTTTGAAGCTTCTGGAGCTCCTTCTTAAGTGTCTTTTCTCTATAGGAAATTTTAAGCCCTAATGCCTCTGCCTCTTTTAAAGATTTATTAATATTTCGAATATTCTCTACCCCCTGAGATCGGTAGGCGTATGCGCTGGAGAGACTCAAAAATAAAAAGAAAAATACAAACTTCATAAACTAATTATAGGGATAGAAATATACCTCGTCATCATGAAAAAAGACCTCAAATAATCTATCTCTATTGAACTCTAGCAGTTCCAGGCTTATGTATACCCTTTTACAAAGGGCCACTATGAACAAACGAGACCAACTTCTTAAAACATGGAGAAAGTATCCATTTATTAAAAACAAGACTCTTTCCATAAAAGACTTTGTACGTATGTTTGCTGATCTTAGCACCGGGAAAAAATCTCTTAAAACACAAGAGTTTTACGTAGCTGGACGTATATTTAAATCGCAGAGTTCATCTGGAGATTTTTTTTATACTATTGAAAGTTCAGGTGAAACTCTAGAGCTCATACACACAGATACAGTTCAAGTTGAAGGCTACCTCCCACAAGAAGTTCTTGAAACTGGAGACCAGATTTTAGTTCAAGGATATTGGAGTGAGGTTTACGTTGAGGGATCGGAAGTAAAAGTCCAAAAAATTAAAGCTCATAAAATCGATCTACTCGCCCCATGCCTAGAACCTTATCATATTTCTAACTACAACTTGCAAAGAAGCAAAGAGTGGCAGTTTTTCCTTAATCAAATAAGAAAAGTCTTTCATACGCTTGATTTTATCGAAGTCCAAACTCCAACTCTAATTAGAGCTCCAGGAACTGAGCCTCACTTAGATGTCTTTTCCACGCAATTTCAGATGGGACAAAATAAAGAGACATTGTATTTTCCAACGAGTCCAGAGTTACATCTCAAAAAGATGATCTCTTTAGGGTGGCAAAGAATTTATGAATTTAAAAATTGTTTTAGAAATGGCGAAATATCTGAGCATCATCAACCTGAGTTCATGATGCTTGAGTGGTACAGGGCTTATGATAATTTGGATCGCATTATCAAAGATATTCAGGGAATGCTTAATTTTTTAAAACTACACTGGCCTAAGCCAATCATAGGATTTGCTCCTCTAAAAGTCGTAACAGTTGCAGACCTCTTTAGAGAATTTTATGATTTTAATTTAGAGCCACAAACAACTCGCGAACAACTTGCTGAACTCTGCAAAAAACATAATATTGAAATATCAGCCAGTGATACTTGGGATGAAGTTTTCTTTAAAATTTTCTTAGAAAAAATTGAACCTAGCCTTGGGTTTGAGGCTCCTACTATTGTGAGAAACTACCCCCCCTCTCAATCAGCCTTAGCGCGTATTTCGCCAGAAGGATGGGCAGATCGTTTTGAGTTTTATTGGAAAGGCTTAGAAATAGCGAATGCTTTTCATGAGTTGAATGATCCCTATGAACAAGCTCGTCGATTTCAAGAAGATTTAAAAAAGAAAAAAGAAAATGGAAAAGAAGTAACACCAATAGATGAAGATTTTTTGAAATCTTTAAGAGCGGGATTTCCTCCAACAGCTGGCATTGCTTTAGGCTTAGATCGTTTATTTATGGCTATCACAGATATCAAAGACATCCGGCGCACCCGCGCATTTCCGCTCTAGCTTATTTAGGCGCCCGCCGACTTTTTTTTCACCCCCGCATTAGCTGCGGTGTTCATCAAAAAGTCGGCAGGTGCCTTTGTACATCTAGAGCAGATCTTCGAAGAAAGCACCAAAGCGTTTTTGAGGGTCGAAAATCTGTACTTCTAAAACCCAAATCGCATCTGCGGGTTTAAAAGTTAGAGCAGCAAGTCTTTCTTTAGAATACTTTTGGTGAGGAAAATCTGAAACACGGTGACCATCTACTTTCTCATGTAAAATATAACCTCTCTGTTGAGCTTCTTTTTTTAAAAAAGAATAAATCTGCTCCCCAGTTGCATTTTCAGTTAGCCATATTTGACGTGCTTTTTGAAACAACTCACGCGTTGTCTTTGCACAAAGAGAAGCCTCAGAATTTTCTCCTAGAATAAACGTATCCCCGTAATCTCCTTCATACTCAATCCCTAAAGCTTCATCTTTCCAAACAGGACCAACATCAATATAAAACGGATCATTTTCCTGAAGCTGATAGTCCGGCTGAATGGGATCATGAAATGTTAAAGCTGTACCAGCACCAAATCGTATGTAGGGTCTATGCCAATGTTTTTTAACTCCATAATCAGAAAAAATTTCGAGGGCCATTTTCCGTGCCTCATCTTCTGTCATACCCTCTTGAATTTGCGAAAGAACCTCAAGTGTCAACGTTCGGGTTTGGTGTTGAGCTTTAAGCATACTTTCTCTTAGGAACTGTGCGCCTACAGCTTCAATCACTTTTGGATCTTGTGCTTTGACTATGATTTCATGAGGCTGATTCGAATTATGATTCTCCATTCTAAACCTTTCTGTGATAACTAGATTCGCTCCGTCTAGCAAAAGTAGAGGTTCTCTTCCACAAGTATCCTTTTCTTTCTATAAACTCAAAGTAGTTCGCTTTTAATGCTCTTTTAAGTGGTCCCGTGCAAGCGTAAGTGGCGACTGCACAAGGATCCATAGAAGCTATGTTAAAAAATTCTGTTAAGTATTCTTCTGTCCAAAATTTTTCCATCGCTTTTCTACTAAAAAAATCATACAAAATGGCGTGATATCTAAATTTTGGAAGATCAAAAGCACCATGCAATATCCAGGATCCATCTTGAAGTTTTTTTCGTAATAAATATTTTATTTCTACTTCAGGAATATCAAATACATTTGCAGTCAAATTTAATATTTTATTATAAACACTAAAGGAAATCTCTCCTGGCTCTTCATCAAATACCCAAGATTTTAGAGAGGAATTGAGAGCGTCGCTAGCTTCATAACTATGGAGAGTAAATTCTTGTTCAAATAAAAGCCCAAATGCACATGAGAGCATTTCATTATAACCTAACCCTGTACCTAGAGATAAAACACAAGGATTCTCTGTTTTAGAAAACGCATACTGAATAGCCGGACCGTAGATATAGACTGTTTCTCCGAAGGCTCCCCCTGAGTGATGCATACGTTCCTGCTCAAATTCATTAAAATGAGCGGTGGGGCTTCCATCCTCTGTTGTTTCGATAAAAATTGCCATAAGCTTGTGTGTAGCCCAAAGCTGAGCTAAAAACAATCCAATGCAGAAAAATTGGCTAAACAGACCCTATTATTCCATTGGGGACTACTATAAAGAAAAGTTTAAAGATCGCGTTTACAAAGCCTCTGTAAGTGTTGCAGATACATGCCCCAACCGTCTTGGTCTTAAAGGTATGCAAACATGCACTTTTTGTGACATCTGGGGTTCGGCAGCCTATGAAGACCAACGCAATTACTCTCTAGAACAACAAATCAAAAACGTCCAAGATAAACTTACAGCAATGGGTGGCTACAAAAAGTTTGTAGTTTATTTTCAGTCTTATACAAATTCATTTATGGGTATCCGTACACTTGAAGCCATGTACGAAGAAGCTCTCAAATTTCCAAACGTGGTTGGTTTAGTTATCGGAACTCGTCCAGACTGTTTATCTCCTGCTTTATTGCAGCTATGGAAAAAATTCTCTGAAAAGACTTATGTGTCGATTGAGTTTGGAGCTCAAAGTTTTTATGAAAATTTTTTGGAATTCGAAAAGCGAGGACATACAGCCCAGCAAACACTTGATGCCATTTATAAAATTCATGAATTAGGTGGAATTGATATTGGTATTCACATGATTTTTGGTCACCCTGGAGAAACAATCCAGCACTCAATAGAGCAAGCAAAATTCGTTAATCAACTTCCTATTCATAACGTGAAGCTTCACAATTTACATGTTCTAAAGCACACGATTCTTGAAAAGTATTATGAGAAAGGTTTGTTTAAACCTGCAGACTT
>CAUJDY010000044.1 GCA_963169805.1 Bdellovibrionota bacterium
GAGGCACAGTGAAGTATGCTGACGGACAAGATGTATCATTAGATCTTTCTGGCTTTTACTCAGGATTAACACTTCGATTTTACTTTAACTTCTAAGATTTATTAGGGTACTTAAATTTATTTTAATATTAAATATCCTTTACCAACATCAGACAGTCCTCGCAGTAGCTGCGGAACTCGTTAGTAAAGGATATTTAATATTAAAATACTTTAAGAAGCCTGATCGTCTCCGTAGAGGGCGCGGATTTCTGATTCGAATTTCTGATCGCAAAATTTTCTCTTAACTTTTAGAGATGGAGTTAATTCCCCTGTTTCGATCGTAAAGTCTTGGGGTAATATTGCAAAATTCTTAATCGTTTCAAAACTAGCAAGAGCGCTGTTTGCCTGTGCTACTGCATTTCGAATGAGATCTTTTATTTTTGGATGCTTAGATAACTCTTCAAAACTTGGGCATGAGATCATGTGTTGCTTAGCAAACTCCACAATTCTTTCCTGATTCAAAGTAATCAAAGAGACAATATACTTTTTCTTGTCCCCATGAATAAGTACATTAGATATGTTTTTGTTGAGCTTAAGTAAGTTTTCAAGTTTCTGAGGAGCGACAAACTTTCCACCAGCCGTTTTAATAAGATCTTTTTTGCGATCCGTAATTTTTAAAAAACCCTGAGGGTCCATTTCTCCAATGTCTCCGGTCTTGAAATAATCTTGGTCATCAAATACATCTTCTGTAGCTTTTGGATTTTTATAATACCCACGCATTACTTTTTTACTTCTAACAAGAATTTCGCCGTCTTCAGCAAGTTTGACTTGTACATCACCAATAGGCTTTCCTACGGTTCCAAATTTATAATCGTAAGGTGTGTTCACTAAAACCGCGGCGGTTGTTTCTGTGAGTCCATATCCTTCTAAAATGAGAAGACCTGCTGCATGAAAAAACCTTGCAATTTCGCCGCTGAGTGGAGCTCCACCAGAAACTGCAAACCTCAGCTTTCCTCCAAGTTTTTCGTAGAATTTATCAAAAACCAATCGCTTTGCGACTCGATACTCCATGAGTGTAGCAAAATCTGGAGATTTCTTTTGAATCCTCGCTTCGCTCACCTTGTAACCAATCGACATCGCCCACTTAAATATTTTACTTTTTAGAGGACTTGAATCTCCTTGAGCTTGCATAGTGCTATATATTTTTTCAAAAATTCGCGGAACTGCAATTAAGAAAGTAGGTTGTGTTTTCTGTAAATTGTCTCTTACTTTTTCAACACTTTCCGCAAAGGCCATTGTGAAACCTTTGTAGATATGAGCCCAATGCTCGATTCGTCCCATAATGTGTGCGTATGGCAAGAATGTAAGACTTTTATCTCTTTCATCAACATCAATTAATCTAAAAACTTCCGAGACTTCACTTATAATTTGTTCGTGATGTAAACAAACGCCCTTTGGAGTGCCTGTTGTTCCTGACGTGTATACAATTGTAGCAAGATCATCAATTTTTGTATTCAAACATGCTGTTTCAAAAAATGCGGGTTGCGCTTTTAAAATATCTTTTCCTTTTGCCAAAAAATCAGACCAAGACATGACGTGAGCATCCGAATACTGGATTCCCACTAAGCTTGGCTGAAACGCTAGATTTAATGATTGATAGCGATTGTATAACTCTTTGGATTCGAAAATCACAGCCTTAGGTTCTGTGTCCTTTAATATAAACTCTAAATCTGATGGATGGCTGCTTTGGTATATGGGAACTGTAATTGCACCCAGCCCCATAATGGCCATATCAAGAGCAGCCCACTCAACTCTTGTATTGGCAAAAATAACCACACGGTCACCAGCCTGTACACCAAGAGTTTTTAAACCTCCTGCACAAGCTTGTATAAGATCAAAATATTGTGGCCAAGAAAGAGTCTCCCACTTTCTATTTTTGACATACTCAACTGCTATTTTTTTACGCGTTTTTGCTTTTAACAAATGATGACAAATAGTTTCCATGGTCCCCTCGATTTACTCTATGCGCAGAAATTACCAGAAAGCTTCCCCTCGAATCAATAAATAAAAAAACCGAAGGGGTTAGCCTTCGGTTTCATTCACAAACAAGATATTGAGAAATTAAAGATTACCAGCCGCCGTTGTAGTTATACCAGCATGAAGGATGGTAAGGATTGTAATAACAGAAGCCTCCGTTATTTCCGCCACCGCCATTATAACAACTAGGGTCTTGTGGATAATATTGGCAATATTGGTTATTTCCACCGCCGCCGTTGTAACAGCTAGGGTCTTGTGGATTATATTGGCAGTACTGATTATTTCCGCCACCATTGTATCCATTTCCTGAGTTATTGTAATAAGCTTGTTGCACACAGTAAATTTGTGATCCCGTGTAATAACCGCCGTTGTATTGCGTTGTATTTTGTTGGCCATTTGCACTTGTTTGATAATAAGAACCTTGTGGCAAATTGTATCCATACTGGCTAATGTAGTTTTGATCTACTTGTACATAACCAGCTTGGCAGGCACCGTTGTTTCCGCCGCCGCCTTTGTCTTTTGAGCAAGCGATCATCGAAGATGCAGCTAGCAAGCTTACGATGAGGAGTTTAAAGTTTTTCATGTTCTATCCTTGTTTGTGGAACTCATTATTGAGTTCAATTTTTTAATAGTTATAATATCCACCGCTACAGACACCTTGCGCTCCAAGACCAATTGGCTGACATCTATATCCTGGAGGACAAAGAGGTCCACTGAGCCTAAAATCACATGTGCCCGCAAAATTCACTAAGTTGTAACCAATGCTGTAACGAATGAAATAAGGATTGTGTCCACGCAGATGATGAGAACCAATACAATTAACGTTATTCAAAGGTTGTCCATGATAATAGTTTTGGTAAGGAACAGCTGGAATTTGCCCGTTACCACAATTGTTATACCCTGGCGCGTATGGACCATAAGCTCCACCATTTGGAACTGGAGTTGTAGCAACTTGGCCACCGCCACCTTTGTCTTTGCTGCAAGCAACAAAGAGTACGCTTATTAATAATGCTGCGAAAACTGTTAGCCTTTTCACAGAGGCCTCCTATTTTATAAAGTCTACATGTCTAACTAATGCCAACTTCATGCCTATGTAACCTATTGAAATCACTAAAATTAAAAGGGTGAAAAAAAGACCAAAAGACATTTTAGGGCACGCACTGACAAAAGCTTTATCTCTTATGTTTAGAACAAAGCCTTGCAACATTTTGGCAATATTTTTTAGCACCCCAAAGGTACGCCGTACCGTTTGGTTGAGATCTGCGTTATGCACCAT
>CAUJDY010000045.1 GCA_963169805.1 Bdellovibrionota bacterium
AAAATAAGAGCTTATTGCCCCTTGAATCGAAATTAACCTTGATAATTCGCAAAAGTAAGCAGGTACCTTTTATTTGGCGATGATGTTAAGGATTTTCCCGGGCTTATAGATAACCTTAGCAATATTTAAGCCTTTTAAAGCGTTTTGAACGGTTGCTATCCCTTGAGCTTGTGCAAGAGCATCTGCTTCCGAAGCATCTATGGCTAAAGTCACTGTGCCGCGTGTTTTACCGTTTACTTGAACGCCCATCTCAATGGTGTCATCTACAACAAGTGTCGGGTCAAACTGAGGCCAAGGTGCTACGCTAACAAGCCCTTCTCCACCAAGTCGATTCCAAATTTCCTCACTTAAGTGTGGCGCAAAAGGCATTAACAGTTGAGCAAGTGTTTTGAGAAGTGTACGAGGGCGTGCTTCCGCTTTATAGACTTCATTGATTAAAATCATCATGGCAGAAATGGCCGTATTGAAACTCAGTGTCTCTATATCCTGTGTTACTTTTTTAATAGTTTTGTGAAGTAATTTTTCAAGTTCGGGGGTGAGTTTTGAGTCATCGACAGCTATCTTCTGGGTTTGTTCATCCCAAACCAATCTCCAGACGCGATCTAGGAAGCGCTTAACCCCTTCAATTCCTGTATCTTGCCACGGCTTATCACGATCCAGCGGGCCCATAAACATTAAGTAAACTCGGAGAGAGTCTGCCCCATATTTTGCAACGACTTCATCTGGGTTCTTAACATTTCCACGGGACTTAGACATTTTTTCGCCGTCTTCTCCAAGTATCATTCCCTGGTGAACGAGTTTTTGGAAAGGCTCTTTATGAGAGACTAAGCCCGCATCAAATAATACTTTTTGCCAAAAACGAGCGTAGAGTAAGTGCCCAACTGTGTGCTCAGCGCCACCCAAGTATAGATCAACAGGCATCCAATAGTTTTGGGCTTCAAATGAGAATGGGGCTGCTTCGTTGTGTGGATCTGTGTATCTTAAAAAATACCAAGAGGAGCCTGCTGAGCCAGGCATAGTGTCTGTCTCACGCAGCCCTTGAGACCCATCGGCATCTTTGTAGTTGAGCCAGTCTTTGTTATTAGCCAAAGGAGACTCGGCTTTATCCGAAGGTTCATAATTTGCAACATTTGGTAAGAGGACAGGAAGTTCATTCATTGGAACTGTTTTAGAAAGTCCTTTTTGAGGAAAGTGAACAATGGGGAAGGGCTCTCCCCAATATCTCTGACGACTAAAAAGCCAGTCGCGGAATTTATACTGGGTCATTTTCTTTCCAAGACCCTTTTGTTCAAGAAAGGAACTCATTTTCTGAATAGCTTCTTTTTTGTTTGAAATACCATTCAAAAAATCAGACGCTATCATTCTTCCATCACCTGTATAAGGTAAATCCTGGCTACTTTCGATGACTTGGATGATCTCGAGATTGAATTTTTGTGCAAACTCAAAATCTCGTTGATCGTGTGCTGGAACGGCCATAATAGCACCTGTGCCATAGCCCATTAAAACATAATCTGCGGTCCAGATCGGGATCTTTTTTCCAGTTGCAGGATTGATGGCATAACTTCCCGTAAAAACACCAGTTTTATCCTTGTTTGCTTGTCTGTCTATTTCGCTCTTAGATGCAGAAACACGAATATATGCATCAACAGTATTTTTTTGAGCGGAGGTTGTCAGCGTGGAAACAAGAGGATGTTCTGGAGCAATCACCATAAAAGTCGCACCAAACAAGGTATCTGGACGAGTTGTAAAGACCTCTAACTTTTGAGAAGCATCTGGAACTTCAAAAAAGATCTGAGCTCCTTCTGATTTTCCAATCCAGTTTTTTTGTGCTTCCTTTGTTCTCTCGGGCCAATCAACAGAATCCAAATCTGCAAGTAATTGTTCAGCATAAGATGTGATCTTGAGCATCCATTGTTTCATTGGCATTCTTACAACAGGATGACCTCCTCGCTCAGACTTTCCGTCCACAACTTCTTCATTTGCAAGAACGGTTTTAAGAGCTGGGCACCAATTCACAGGAACTTCTTTTTGATAGGCGAGTCCTTTTTCGTAGAGTTTTGTAAAAATAAATTGAGTCCATTTGTAGTATTTGGGATCGCATGTGGAAATCTCACGATTCCAATCGTAAGAAAAACCAAATGATTTGAGCTGGCGCTTGAAAGTTTCAATAGATTTTTTTGTTGTAATATCTGGGTGAACGCCTGTTTGAATTGCGTATTGCTCTGCAGGCAATCCAAAAGCATCCCAACCCATTGGGTGCAGAACATTAAAACCCTTCGCGCGCTTGTAACGAGAAACAATATCCGTTGCTGTATAACCTTCTGGGTGGCCAACATGAAGGCCTTGTGCTGATGGGTATGGAAACATATCAAGAGCATAGAATTTCGGTTTGTCTTTTTTAAGTTCTGCTTTGAAACACTGGGATTTATCCCATTCGTTCTGCCACTTTTGTTCAATACCAATATGATCGTATGCCATTGTTCGCTCATCTTTTAGCTTTAGACAGTGTTGCTCATCAGTTCAAAAATCCTCACATAACCTACGCCTATGCTCCGGTTTTTTCATTCTTCGCGCTTTGTCTAAAGCTAAAATCTAACGCGAAGATATCTGGATATGTTGCTAAGCTTACTTTTACTCATTTTTTTGGAAAATGGCTATGATAATATGTTCAATAAGAAAGTGGCCGCGCCAGCCATCCTTAAGTTAGAAGATCACTCAATTTTTAGTCCTCATGGACTATGTTAAACACGTTGGAGTCCTGCACTAGCTATAATACTGAGTGACTAAGCCTATTATTTTGAGAGTTATAAAAATAATTCTCAAAATATAATAAGTTTTTTCCAATATCTGCCGAAAAACTAATTGTGGGTTAGTTTTCATAGTGTAGGCCTCCTTGTTGAGTGCCTTAAGCTCAAAAGGTCGGCGCAGCCGGCCTTTTTTATTGCAAATTGTGCCACTGGCTAAAGTCAAAACAATCGGCTAGGCAAAGTAGATCCGGGTACGGCTTCCGGAAGTAGGTGCAGATATTGGATTTGTTTGCTGGACTAAAGCTCAAGACCTTAAGTCCAAATCCTCCGAATGTTTAACAGAAGCCCTCTCTTTTTTGGCAAAATAAACTCATGCAGGTAGAAAACAACAAGCGCTACATTTTAGTGGTGGATGATGACCATGATCACTTGAGGCTCGTTTCTCGAGCTTTGAATCATGAAGGGTATCAGGTGACTGCGGTAGATTCTGGAGAAAAAGCATTACTTTCAATTCAAATGAGAACTCCAGATTTACTGATTCTAGATGTTAATATGCCTGGTATTAGCGGAATTGAAACTCTAAAAAAATTAAGAGAAAATCAATATTACGTCGCTGTTATTTTTGTTTCGGCAAATGATAAGCCAGAAGATGTTGTAGCAGGATTAGACGCAGGAGCGGATGGATATATCCGAAAACCTTTTGATATTCGTGAGTTGATTTCTAGGGTGAGGGCTTTATTCCGAGTCAAGGATGTTAATGACCAGCTGAGATCTGCAAATGAAAAACTCAAAGCACTTGTAGAAATAGATGATCTCACAGGATTGTATAATATGCGATCCATCTATCAAAAGCTTGAAAATGAAATTGTAAGATCCTTACGTTTTAGAAAAAGCATGGCTGTTGTTATGATGGATATGGATCGCTTTAAATCTGTGAATGATAGCCATGATCATTTATTTGGAAGCTATGTACTCTCAGAAGTAGGGAAGATGATCCGTACCAATATTCGTAAAGTAGACTTTGCTGCACGCTACGGAGGCGATGAGTTTTTAATTTGCATTACAGAAACTTCCTTAGAGGGTGCTAAGCTTTTTGCTGAAAGATTATGTGAGAGAATCAAAAAGCACCATTTCAAATCAGGTAAGGATGAAATTGATCTAACTGCTAGTATTGGGCTGGCGCTTACAAGTCCAGATGTCGCTGTGGATGCTAGAGAACTTGTTCGCAAAGCGGATGAGTATCTTTATTTAGCAAAAAAGAATGGTCGAAATCGTGTAGAAATATTTGATTATAATAGCGTATCTCCAGGTACGGTTGATTTTACTCAAATTCGAAAAGCCAATTGATTTTATTCTAATATCCACGTAGATCTCATCCTATGTCGTTTGATCGTATTAGTGATGGCTTTTATTTAAAATCTCGTGTGATTTCTCCTCAAGAAGTTATTGAAAAGCTCTACCCAATACTTACCGAAGCTCGTAAGAAGCGCATAGATGATGTGGTTTCAAAAAGAACTTATGATGTGATTCCGGTTTTGGATGGCTTGTATGATAAGGGGAACGTAAGTGCCGCCATGAGAAGTGCTGAGGCAATGGGGATGCAAGAGTTCCATGTGATTGAATCCGGAGAAAAGTTTAAGGCATCAGCGCGCGTTGCTCAGGGGTCTGATAAGTGGCTCGATGTTTATAAGTGGAAAAAAGTAGATCCATGCGTAGGTTATTTAAAAGAAAAGGGCTACAAGATTATAGCAACCCACTTAGATGCCTCAGTTCCGATCTCAGATATAGATTTCACGCAAAAGACAGCTATTGTTTTTGGGAATGAAAAAGATGGGGTTTCTAAGGAAATCTTAGATGCTTGCGATGAGCGAGTGATTATTCCCATGCAGGGGTTTACTCAGAGTTTTAATATTTCAGTAGCTGCAGCCATGAGTTTTTATCATATTTATCTCAGTCGAATACTTAAACAAGGCAAACATGGAAATTTAACCGAACTGCAAAAGCAATATCTGACTGCACAGTTTTATTTGAATACTGTAGATAGCCCTGAAGTTTATTTTTAAGCTTTGTTGATAGTCGTCTGTGTGCGTTGTTACTAGAAAATAGACTTCAAGTTCTGTACGATTCTCTCATGATCATTGTTCAAAAATACGGGGGGCAGTTACTTGGAACTCCCGAAAAAATTCTACTTGTAGCTGAGAAAATTAAACGTCTCAAAGATCAAGGTCACAAGGTTATAGCGACTGTCAGTGCTATGGGTAAGACAACGGACGAGTTGATTAGCTTAGCAAAAAAAGTGTCTCCATCTCCTGTTCGACGAGAGCTGGATATGTTGCTCACAGTGGGTGAGCGAATTTCAATGTCACTTCTGAGTATGGCGCTAAATGATTTGGGGATTAAAGCAAAAAGTTTTACGGGTAGCCAAACTGGAATTTTAACGGAAAATGACCACACCTCTGCAAAAATTATTGATGTACGTCCTGTGCGTATTCAAAAAGAGATTGATAATGATTGTGTTATTATCATTGCAGGCTTTCAGGGTGTGTCTGAAAAAGAAAAAGAAATTACAACTTTGGGACGAGGTGGAACAGATACAACTGCCATAGCTCTTACGCATGCTCTCAAGGCGGACCGTCTTGAAATTATCAAAGAAGTGGGCGGTATTTATTCTGCAGATCCCAATCAGGTTCGCAATGCTCGTTTTTATAAGGAACTTGATTATCAGACGGCCGTTGAAGCTACATACTGGGGGGCAAAGATTTTGCACTTTAGAGCTGTAAGTTTGGCTCAAAAGTTAAATATTCCAATTTATATTCAGCATTTTGAAAATCCAGAAATATCCACATACATACACGGAGATGTAAAGATGTTAGAAACACAAAGAGTTTTAACAGTGTCAGCATTGAATCACGTCGTTAAAATCCAATTTAAGCATTCGCTGAATCATGTCATGAATGAGCTGGCTGATGTTTTCAAAAATAATTCAACTCCATGGCCTCAGCTTTTAGATTGTGAAGACTTAAATGGAAAGAGTGTTTTGTATATTACTTCAAGTGATGAGTCTTTAAGTTTTGCCCTTGGATTGATGAAAAGTCTTTCTAGTTTTGAAAGAACAGAGGAGTATTCTGTTGTTACGGCAACTTGTTTTGGTTCTGTGAGCTCTGATTTGTGTTCTAGTTTGTCTAAAAAGTTATCCGAAAATGGGGTTAAGTTTTACAAAATTTTTTCAACAACACAGAGTCTAGGCTTTTTAGTTGAGACACGAGAAAAAGATACGGCTCAAAACATCTTACATAGTTTTGTATAGCCTTCATCCTGCCTAGACTTAGAAAATTCAAAAAAATAATTCTAATTTAAAATAGTTTTTCAACTTCGAACATTCTCGAAACATAAATAGTTTATAGATTAATAGCTCATATGCTCGCGTGGATAGCGAAGTCCAAAAAGGACTGAGCGCATGGAAGGTCCAAGCGTATGGTTGCCAAGGATGGCGACTGCAATATGAGCTATTAATTTATAAACTATTTATGCTTCTGCGGAACTTGTGAAAAGCTATTTTAAATTTAGAATTCTTTTTTTGAATTTTCCGAAGGTCAGTATACTTTCGTCGAGATTGGTCTGAACCAAAGACTATTTTAAGTTTAAAAGAGATTTCAAACGGGTGTGTATCGATATACTGAATTCTATGACATCAATGATATGGATACTTTTGTTTGCATCTGCTGCTTCTGCAACTGTGGGCCAAGAGCCAATGTTTATATACTCAAAGCCTAAAATTCAGCTCGAGCAGAAAGCTCGGCAAGAACTTAAGAGTGCTCAGACGAGTATGGTTTTCGATATGCCAATTACCTACAATGAGCGCGTTCGCCATTGGCTTAACTACTACCAAACATCTGGAAAAAGACATTTTTCTAGTTGGCTTTCAAGAACTCAAAGGTACATTCCAAGAATTCAGATGGTCTTTAAAGAAAAAGGAATCCCAACAGATCTTGCGTATTTAGCAATGATTGAAAGTGGATTTTCTCCGTTTGCAATGTCACCTAAAAGTGCCGTTGGGTACTGGCAGTTCATACAGCCAACTGCAGAGAGATATGGTCTGCGTGTGAATTGGTGGCTTGATGAGAGGAAAGACATTTTGAAGTCAACTCAAGCTGCTGCAGATTATCTTAAAGATATGCACAGAATGTTTGACTCATGGTACTTGGCAGCTGCTGGATATAATACGGGCGAAAATAGAGTTATGAGGCTAATCAACAAGCATGGTACTAAAAATTTTTGGAAAATTGTGGAACAAAATGGATTCGTCAAAGAGACGCAGGATTATATTCCAAAGTTAATAGCTGCAGTTTTAATAGCGAAGGCGCCTACACTCTATGGATTTCGTGATGTGAAATACAAGGAGCCCGTCGATTATGAATATTTTTGGGCTCCTGGTGGAACTTCGATTCAAGAGCTGGCTAAATATATCAATTATCCAGCGCGAGATATTCGATATTTAAATCCGGAGCTTGTTAAAGGTTATATTCCAGATCACATATCAGGACATCGTATCCGCATTCCTAAAGGAAGTTTACAAAGAGTGGCTGGATTTTTTAAGGCTAAGCTCTAAGAGGCTTTGATAAAGGATTGTCT
>CAUJDY010000046.1 GCA_963169805.1 Bdellovibrionota bacterium
CCCTTTCTAAAGACCAGCTACTTTCGTCATAAAAAAGACTATCAAAGTACTATAGGATCTCGATTCTTCAAGTAAAATAGTTAAGATATGCAAGATACCGATGGAAGATTACCTTAAAAGTGCAACTATTAAGGAATTAAGATTTAATTTGAGTTAGCCTATCTTCAAACAAGTTTTGGCAAACTATTTGCATGCTTTACCTCTCCAATCTGAAAACAGAGGAGATGATTGGATTGTCTCATAATAATAAGCCTTTCACAACACTGTATGGACTCACCTTGGCACTTTTTAATGCAGCTGTCGATATTCGCAAAAAACAGGAATACCCTGTCCCCATATAATCAAAGTAAATCTCATTTTAAAGATTAAACTCTTAGACTGTATACATTAAAGATGGATAGTGAGCCCAAAAGAAGATTAGGAAAGAAAATTTATCATAAAAAAAGGTCGCCCAAAAAATTCGAGAAAAAATCTGATATGATGTCTTGAGTTTAATCTTTAAGAGAAATAAGAGTTTAGTAAACAATCTAATCATATATTTGATCATCACGAAGGGTGGGTTTTGAAGTGGTTGGAATTTTAATTCTTCCAGAGGTAATTCAAGCATAGGCCAAGAATCAATAGGAGGATCGGGCCGACAAGTGTCTAGCTTAGACTCCTGGAAGTCTTTTGCAGGAGAGATCCTGCTAAATCTAAAGGTTCGTTGTTATTGTCTGAATTTTGATAGCATAAGGCCAGTTAACTGCAAGTTTCATTCATTTTTAGAGGATTGCAATCAAGTATCTTGAATTGATACAAGCAATCGTTGCCTTATTTTTGATGTTATTTGCTGACTATTTGAGCTTCTTTGTATAGTTGGTAGCTGTGGTATATCCCAAATAGTGCCATGATAAGAGTCACAAACCATATTGGGCTTAAAGGCGACTAAAATTACAAGAGAGAGTACGCTTTTTCTATGGTAACCTCGTATTGACAGAGGAGAATGAATTCTTGCACTATCTTCGTCTTATGACTGAACAAGTATTCTTTTGGAAGGCATAAATATCTGTTAAATTTGACAATCTTGACATATACAATCAAACTATCTTAATAATTAAGATAAGCGCACAAAAGGCTAGTAAGAGCAATTATAGTTTGTTTTTATTCCATAAGACCCAGAGTTTATCTATCATTCGCCCAGATTCAGATTGTAAAGAGATATTGAGATACAGTTATGGATTTTAGAAACAATGCTTTAGTTTTTAACAAGAGGTCTTTTTGGACAAGCTCTTAACCTCTGAATCGCATCCAAAGTCCATAAAGTCAGAGTAACAGCTTGATTCTATTTATTTTATTGCCTATTGTTTGTTTTGAGGGCATGAGCATTCCCAAAGCCCATTAGAAAGGAGAGCCAGTAATAGAAAAAAGATAACTGGATAAGCATGATAGATTTTGAATCTAAACTATCTTTTTTTTTCATGCCTTCGATGGTGATGGTAATATTAAGCAGGTCTAAAGATTGCACATTACCTTGGACCAAGAGATGCTAGTTACTAGGCTAATCTCATCGGCTGGTATATAGCCCCTTAGCTGTAAGGCCTCCTTCTTTCCATTCGTTAATACTTAATCCAATAAAATATGAATAGATTACTAGGCATTATCAATACATATTTTGATGCCCTTGTCACTGCCAGTAATATTGCCCATAATCATAATGGATCTCCTCTCCTTTCTTGATGCGACGAGACGAAATTATGATGACAATCGGAGTTCTTTCTTCTTTTAAACGCAAGACTCCTAGCTCGGCAATACAATTCGACTATTCTGATTTCGATTCTCCATGGTTAATAAAATAACCAATCCCACACATTTTTTCAGCATTAATGAAAAGGGGCTCTTTTCCTATCCAGCCTATAAAAAAATTACCATCCGAGCTTACCTTGACATTTCTCCCTATATCCAAAACACCTAGATAACAACAAATAAGAGTGCCTTTTGGCAACTCTTTCGTTGCAAAAACTCCCAACCCTGCATTAGGTATTTTTGATTCTTTAATTGCTAAAGGGAGCTTTCTTTATGATAAACAGTTTTAAACAATCAATTGAGAAGTATTTTTAGAATATTATGGAATTTCAGTAAAACATAAGGTATTTTTCGGGAAATCTGAAGACTTTATAAATGGAGAGCTTATTAGCTTCTTTTTTTGTGAAGCTAAGGATTAATAAAGATTGTTTTCTTCCTTTAAGAATTTAATCTGATGAGAAAATGGCTGTCTTACTTTCTTACACGAGTTATTCAATTAAAAGGAAGGCGCAACATTCTTTTAAAATGGAACGCATGAAAAGTTGTGGCTTTTCCATTGGCAACTGCAAACTGATTGAACATGATCTCCACAGATTCCTATTTATAAGTATCGGCCTTAACAAAATGCATCAGGACATGTCGGAGCATCAGCAGATATAGGTAGTACAGGTCGGCCGCTCATATAATATACATCAGTATCAATAACGAAGTGAATCTGATACAAACTTTCATTTTTAAAGATTATTGATCGAATGATTCGAGGCACTGATATCGATAGAGTCAGCAAAAGAGAAAACAGTTAGAAATCTGAGATCTAGGAAATATCTTCTCTCAATTACTTAAACAAAAAAACTCTCTTTTATCTTCTTTTGGCAAGTCTCTGTAGATTGTTCGCAAACCACAGATCAGTTTCACTCATTTAACTGAGGGATTAGTTTTGAGACCATAAGATCTTAACTTGTTTGATCCTTTACTCATATTATGTTGGTGAATTGAGCTTAACAGTGTCTTTGTGGTCATCGTAGGAGTAAAAACTTTGATTGATAATGATTTTCATCCTGAGCTCAAGAAATTAAAACGTATTCCCACATTTTTAGAGATTGACGACGATCTCAATCAGAGGACAATCTTATCTTTATTGCACGTAAAGAGAATATAGTAAATAAGCTTCAACCTGAGCATTCAAGCAATACATTGCCCTATTCTAATAACTTGCTGTCATCTCCAAAATATCTGCTGAAAAAGAGTGTCTCAATATTTTGTTTCGGTGTCCAGGTGATTTAGAATGGAGTAGATAATCATCATATTAAGATTAGCATATCTCACAGTATAAATTTTTTGGCTGAGGAACAAGCATTAGGATTTTCTATTATGCTTTGCGCTTTTTTTGTAGTTAGAATTCGTTCAGATATTTTTCTGGATCAATTTCCTCGAAATAAGTAATCCAGCAAGGAGTGAAATACTTAAAGTCTTTGTTTATGATAGGCAGGTCCCCTTAGTCAAACTAAAGTTTTACAGCAGGAAAATGGCAAGATGAAAGTTTCGGATTCAATTAAAAAGAACGGCTACTTTCTGTAGATTTCAGAGAAAAGTTTCTCAATCCTTTGACTTTCAGAGGCTTTACCTTCCCATATAGCGCAAAGTAGCCTGGACATTTTGACTGATGCCTTGAAAAGTAGCTAGGCGCAAACTATTGAGAGCACCCCTCACATTGTTTTCCAACAGATGCTCTCATGAATAGTTTTCCATGTATTTTGCAGAGATGCCTACGAAGGTTACTTTTGAGCAAAAGGATATCACATTCAGGGCATTGAATCTGCTCGTCAATGCGCGGCATTAATTTTTAAATATACTAGGTCGAGACGGAAGTTAAGTAAATTTTTATCAATGAAGCTGCTATGACTCGGGTCCAGGCAAATGAAAGCCAGTTGACTATTGATTATTTATACCTTAATAGATCTGGCTCAAATTCTCGAGAAGCAGGCAACACAAATCACTGTCACATCATCAAAGACGTAAGTTAACTAAATTTTCCTGCACCAAGCCAACACGGGCCGGACCCCAACCAAATGAAAGTAAGCCCATCCTTGAGTGTTCTTTTCTTATCAAGTTTGCTTGTAGGTCTTCATAGACTGATAAAATTGGGTCTTTGAGTAGGACCCCAATAAATTCCAAAATATTGAAAGTTATTTTAATTAGCAAAACTTAAGTTATAAATATTTTGAGAATCTTCCCGCAGCATTAACTTGAAGTTAGACTGATCGCAAGCCCTAACAGGCGGCCAAACGATGATTTGCGGTCAATTCAAAATATATTAATGCAAAACTCTCTTTTTTATTTATATTGGG
>CAUJDY010000047.1 GCA_963169805.1 Bdellovibrionota bacterium
ATTTTATGTCCAAAAAATGCCCCTAAAAATGCGGCAAGAACAGATAGTAAAATCATTTTTGAATGAATTAAAATTTCCTGAGTAAAAAATGTATCTGAATATATCATAAGTCTTACAACATCAACTACGCAGGCAATAGCAATTCCAGTTGCAATAAAAGTTTCTTTTTTTAAATTTGCGTTCACCAAAAATATACTTCGAAGTGCTCCTTGGTGCCCGGATAGTCCCCCAAAAAAACCACTTAATAAACCTCCCCAAATCAGATGTGATTTTCGAGGGCTTATGACTTTTAAGAAAGGAACAAACTCAATAAGAACAAATAAAATCATAATTAAACTCATGACAAGTTTGATAGGCGTTATAAAATATGTTTTTGAGTTGAAGTTATAGCTTGCAATTGCATCAAACGAACTTACCTGTGTTAGTAAAATTGCGCCAAGGGGGGCTGCCAAAAGGGCTGGAAGTCCAAAATGCATAAACACGCGACGATCTATATGCTTTTGTGTAAGTCCGAACTTAAATAAGTTATTCGAAAAATGCACAACTGCAGTCATAGCTACAGCTGTCGGAATGGGAAACCAAATTGAAAAAACAGGCAGTAGAATAGTGCCGAGTCCGAATCCACTAAAGAAAGTTAATAAAGATGCAAAAAATGAAGCTGCCAGTAGGAGGGTAAAATCCATACCGGCAGGTTAACATGTGACGTTACTTGAGTCGAGTATGAAGGAGTTCGTTCATTGCTTTTAGAGCATCAATCCATGTGAAGATACCTACGAGCTTATTGTTATCCATTACCAGGGCAGATCCAATTTTGCGCTCTGCCATTTCTGAGCAGACTTCATCAAGGTGACTCGAGGGAGAAACAGAAAAAGCTTCTTCAGTGTGGGCATCAGAAACGAGAAGCTCTTTTGGATCCGCACCTTCAAAAGAAAGGATATTTTTGATATCTCTGTCTGTCAGAATTCCGTAAAGCTTACCTCCATCAAGCACTGGGAGATGGCGAAAATTGTATTTCTCCATCATTTCCATAGCCTTATCTAGGGTATTATCAAGTCGAATAGAATGGGGAGTTGTTGTCATAAATTTTGAGATTTGTGGGATTGCTTTCATGTAAGCTCCTTTGTTGCCTCCATTCTAAGATAAAACGGGGCATGAAAACTATGACTGGCGTCATAGTTTGGTGCATTTAACGTAGGCAAAATGTTCACAGAGGGGCTAGGTTCACTAGGAAGCAGATGGCAAACGCTTTACTTAGAGTGCCTACCTATGAAATTATCTCCGTTCATTTTAAGGAGATTTCATGAAAAAGATCGTTGTTAAGAACCCTGTAGTTGAGATGGATGGCGATGAAATGACACGGATCATTTGGTCCTTTATTAAGAATAAGCTCATTCTTCCTTATCTTGAGCTTGATATTAAATATTTTGATTTAGGAATAGAAAATCGTGATCGTACAGAAGACAAAGTTACGATTGAAGCTGCAGAGGCGACAAAGAAATATCAAGTGGGGATAAAGTGCGCAACAATCACACCTGATGAACAGAGAGTTAAAGAATTCAATCTTAAAAAAATGTGGAAATCTCCAAACGGTACTATCCGTAACATTTTAGATGGTACTGTTTTTCGTGAGCCAATTATTTGCAAAAATGTTCCGCGACTTGTTACAAACTGGACGCATCCGATTGTTGTTGGACGACACGCATTTGGAGATCAGTACCGTGCAACAGATGTAAAAATCAAAGGTAAGGGTACTTTGACAATGACATTTAAACCCGATGATGGAAGCCCCGAGCAAAAATGGGAAGTCTATCAGTATAAGGGGGATGGCGTTGCAATGAGTATGTATAATACAGAAGAATCTATTCGTGGATTTGCAAAGTCATGCTTCAACTACGCACTTATGAAAAAATGGCCGCTGTATCTCAGCACAAAAAATACTATTTTAAAAGCCTACGATGGATTCTTTAAAGATATCTTTCAGGATGTTTATGAGAAGGACTATAAATCACAGTTTGAAAAAGTAGGTATCACCTATGAACATAGATTGATTGATGACATGGTAGCTTCAGCTCTTAAAATGCACGGAGAATTTGTTTGGGCTTGCAAGAACTATGATGGAGACGTTCAATCGGACACAGTTGCTCAAGGATTCGGATCTTTGGGGCTTATGACATCAGTCCTAATGACTCCAGACGGTAAGGTTGTAGAGTCAGAGGCAGCACACGGAACTGTCACTCGTCACTATCGAATGCACCAACAAGGTAAACCAACATCCACAAACCCAATTGCGTCTATCTTTGCATGGACTCGTGGGCTTGCATTTCGCGGAAAACTGGATGGTAACCAAGAGCTCATTAATTTTGCGCAGACCTTAGAGTCTGTATGTGTTGAAGCTGTAGAAGATGGCTATATGACAAAGGATTTGGCTCTTTGTATTTCTAAGGACCAAAAATATCTCAATACAGAAGATTTCTTGAATGTGCTTGATAAAAGGCTTAAGGAAAAGTTGGGCTAAATGCTGGCAGCCTTAAATCCTGTTCAGTGGTTGGCGGGTATTTCTTTAGTAATACTTGCCATCTATTCTTTAAAGTACAGAGAGCAAAAAGTGGCTCGATTGCTTAGCGTCTTTTTGTTTCTGACAGGAACATGGTGTATATTTGCTGCTGCTATTTTTTTAAATTTCGACCTTGAGACAAAAATTACATTCAATCGTCTTAAAATGTTGAGTGCGACTCTTATTCCAATCACAATCTTTTATTTTTCGGTGGCACTCAACAATGAAATTAAAATTCCCAAATGGATGACCAGACTGTTGTTTCTTGTGCCTGTAACTACAGTGGTTATTATTTTATCTCCTTGGCATAATTTAATGATAACAGGATATGAAACTCTAGTTATTGATACTTTAGAAATTCTTCAATTCAAGAACGGACAGTGGTTCCAAGTTCATAATACATACTCTAGAATTTTAATGTTAACGGGTTTTTACTTTATTTATTCGGGAGCAAAATCTTTACACTCATTTTATAGAAAAAGAAACTATGTTATTTTAGCGGCTATTTTATTTCCGTTCTTAGTAGATACTGCAGCCGTTTATGCTTACCCAATATTTAGATACTTGCAATTAGTCCCTCTCTCTTTATCACTTACAAGTTATCTTATTGTTTATGTGATTTTTGCCCAGAAGGCGCTAGAAGTTATTCCTTATGCGAGATCGCAGATTATAACTCACATGAAAGATCCTTGTTTGATGTGGGATGTAAAAGGGAACTTAGTTGATTTTAACCAAGCGGCAGCAGAACTATTCGATTTAAAAGAAAATGTGCACCAGCATTTTGAATCAAACATTCACTTAGATAATGTAAAGCAGACAAATCCGCTGTTTATTGGAAAAAATCATCATATTTACGATTTGCAGTATCAGGATGTTCATAATGAGCACGGTCAGTTTGTTGGAAGTTTTAGTCTCTTAAAAGATATTACAAATCAAAAAAATCTTGAGAGCGAGCTTAAGAGGCTTAATGAAGTAAAAACACTTCTATTGGGAGTTATGTCTCACGATGTAACTTCTAACATGAGGCATATTACAAAGCTTTCTGAGATATTAAATTCAAAACCCTTTTCAGAAAAAGAGGTGTCAGTTTTAGCGGCTGATATTCAATCTTCATCGGTAGAGGTGTATGATTTCATTAAAGATTTAGTCAGTTGGTCAAAATCTCAAATGAAGTCCTGGAATTTAGAAATTGAGCACATTAATTTAAAAATGCTC
>CAUJDY010000048.1 GCA_963169805.1 Bdellovibrionota bacterium
AATTTACATCTCACTCGTTAAACCCAAGTGACATCAGTGATTTAATTCCGAGCGCTCTTAAGAAGATATATTCCTGAAGTTTGAATTGAATTATAAAAGACTTCTATTGATTTCTACATAAACTGGAAAATGATCGGAACCCACTCGATTGGAATATTTATTCCACTGAGGAATTGATAGGTTTTTGATAAAAATATGATCTAAAAAATTATTTGCCCAAAAACTTTCAAATGTATGTTCATTGCCTGGTATTCCTTGTGGCCACGAGAAACCATTTTGTTGCATAAACAGGTATGTGGATTCAACCTCCTCAGAGCTTGAAAGGTATTTATGCGGGCGTTGATCTCCTGCAGTATTAAAATCTCCTAGAATAATAACTTGGGTATTGGCCTTCATTGTATTTGTAAACTGAGTCAGAGATAGGAGTTGCTTGAGACGGTCCTCAAAGCCCAAAGAAAAAACTTGAACTTCATGGTCGGTGTTGATGATGTGAAGGCCATCTATAGAAGCAATAAGTGCGGCTCTTTTTTTTAAACCCGTGTGTTGCAGAGGCAGAGACTGAACATCAGATAAAGGGAATTTGCTTACGATGGCTTGTCCTTCTATTAGGGATTTCTCTTGGTTCAGTGGAAGAGTAGCAATGAACCAAGTGCCCGTTGGTAGGATATCTATGAGATCACTTGGTGGAAGAGCATTGTTTTCATATAGAACTTCTTGTAAGGACCAAACATCTATATGTTGAAGGTTTGTAAGATCCTTCTTGAGTCCTTTTTTATTTTCAAACCAATGAATATTGTAGGAGCCTATAGTTATGGTGTTAGGGGAAGTTATGGATTCATTCTTTTGGCAGGTTATAGTACGTTGTGGAATTTGTACTTTATAAACAATGCACGCATAAAGTGGTTTTGCGTTCAAATACAGAGGCATAAGTAAGAATAAGAGTAAAAATAGGCTAATTTTCATGACACCCCCCACGTTCGGGGCATAGAATATTGTAATAGAGATATCAGTCAAAAAGAGTTACCTTTAGGGTAAGTTTTTTTATAGGTTTAAGAGATGAATAAAGAAATTCTAACATCATTAGCAGACTTAACTCGCTGGTCTAAAAGCTTTTTCGAGGCCAAGCGCAACGAGCGTGCAGTTTTTTTGCTCGACGGTGCGATGGGAGCTGGGAAAACGCAACTCGTTAGGACTTTAGGAGATTTGTTTGGTTGGAAAGAGGTTAGTTCTCCAACTTATTCTTTAATCAACGAGTATGACTCTGGGAAGATTCATCATTGTGATTTATATCGTATTGAAAGTTCGGAAGAGTTAGAAAACACAGGCTTCTGGGATATATTTCTTAAAAAATCAGGTTGGATTTTTGTAGAATGGTCTGAGCGCATGGAAATCTCAAAAATTCCTAAGGGCTGGAATATATACCGAATTCAAATTGAAGTGGATGGGAGTGAAAAACGGACTCTCCACGTAAGTTATCTCTAGAACCATTTTATACCAGTTCAGTAGGTCAGTTCGCTCTCTGCAAACAGATCTACCGTTTGATAGAAAGCTTCTAATTTGCATTTATCTATTTAGGTTTCGTGAGTATTTTTAATTCTTTAGACGTTATCAGGCTCAACCTACAATCCTCATAAGGATGCTTTTGAGGATTTAACAAACGGAATAAAAATTTTATATAAAAATTGCGAGTTATTTAAGCGTGCTAGCAAGAACGAATATGACTTTATTAGCACAATGGTTGAGCTATTCATATTTCTTAAGTTTAAATATGTATCTTTTGGTAGCGATATTATATTAATTGACAAAATGAAATTAAAATTATACTTTATGATACATGAAGCAGCTCGTGCTAAGCAAAATACCAAAAAAGAAAACGTTCTTTGGAGGATCTTTTCTAAAAAAATCACACGCTAAAACTGCAAGACCCATTTCAACAAAACTTCCTATGCATATCGTTTTGAAATCATCTCGAGCAAAAGGTATCTATTCATTTCTTTTTCCAAAAAATCAAAAAATTGTGAAGAGTCTTTTAAAAAAGACTGCTCATATGTTTCATATTCAGATTATGGAGTTTTCAAATAATGGGAATCATCTGCATTTATTAATAAAGGGACACTCCAGATTAGAGATAAAGAACTTTATAAGAACACTGAGCGCTTTATTGCCTCGCTATATTCAGAATAGACATAAAGGATGTGAGAGCGTCCTTCCAAACTCTCGAATGCCATTTTATGAAAAAGAAAAAACAATTTCGTTTTGGGATCAGAGAGCTTTTTCTAGAATTGTGGAGAGTTTTAAAGGCTATTGCGTGGTACGTGATTATGTTCTAATGAATCAATTAGAGTCACTAGGGGTAATTCCTTATCAGTCTCGCAAGACCAGAAATTCTAGTGCGTGATGTGGTGTGAGCTGTACTTGAATGCAACAGCTAAAACTGTTGAATTTGTTTTTACCCAGCTTTCTTAAGCTGATCTTGAATAACCTTTGATAGGCATTCTTGTGCGATCGATTCAATATGTCTAATTTGAAATTTTTGAGAGGCTTGTTTTGTGCAAGTTCCTAGGAGCATTCCAACAACATTTTTATTATCAATAATAGGAACAATTGTGATGTGCTGAGGGTATTGCCCTTGATTCCATCCATGAAAGAAAGCATCATTAATTGGGTTTGGAATCACATGCCCATGGTAAGGAAATTTGGTATCGTACACAATTCTAAAAATACTCGCAGATTTTAAATCAATGGCTGCCTGCGCGTGTGCTGCCTTCTTCCAACTTCCATCCCATTTCAACGCTTTAAGAGTTCCATTTTGAAAAATTAAAATCATTGCTTGGTCAAAATACTTTTTCATGGAGTTAATAATACCTGTCGCCCCATCGCTTTGAACAATTACACCCGTATGAGTCATCTCAGAGATATCTTGAGCTTGATCGACCTTCGCAAGCTGGGGAGTTTGCGGCGGCAGAGGCTCTAATGGTGGTGGTGCAACTGGAGTTGGCGTAGGAGTTGGTGGGTTAAA
>CAUJDY010000049.1 GCA_963169805.1 Bdellovibrionota bacterium
CAGCAGCAGCTCCTGCGATATGGGGAGTTGCCATTGAAGTGCCGGGCATATATCTATACATTGGGTCGTCTGATTTTCTGACCGTAGAAAGTACTCCATACTGCCCGTAACTATATCCTACTTGTGATTGAACTGTATTATCACAACCAGGCGCACTTAACTCAACATAATCTGTACTGTAATTTGAAAATAAGCAGCGAGCATCTCTATTTGCAGGACTGGAATCTACGGCTCCTACACAGCTAAATCCATCAATATCTTTTGCATAACCACATGGGTAAAAGAAATCACTCTCATTATCTTGTATAAATCGATCATTATTACCTGCCGCACTTGCAACATAAACTCCTTTGGAAACTGCATATCTCATCACATCTTCCATCATCGAGTGTCTACCAAATGTACCCATAGACAAATTAATCACTCTTGCACCATTATCTGCGGCATATCGTATTCCTCGAATGGCAAGAACAATATCTCTTTCACTTCCACTACATGGAAAAGCAATATTGCCACTGTATATAACATTTAAATTCATAATTTTTGCCTTTTGACCGGCAATACTAGAAACACCAATCCCGTTATCTGTATTTGCGGCAATTATACCAGCAACGTGCTCACCATGAGGCATCCACCACGCATAAAAAGGTTTATCCCCACCAATGTAGCAAGCCCAGCTGTACCCATAAATATCATCAATGAATCCGTTGCCATCATCATCAACGCCCACTTGCCCATTCATTTCAACTTGATTTCTCCAATGACGACCTTCCATATCGGGATTAAGTTGATCACTCCCGGAATCTACGACAGCTACAACTACTTCTTCTGTAATCTGACTTAAAATTTTAGAATAATATTTATCTAACTGTATCAGCTGCATGTTATTCTGTTGTGGAAATAAAGCATCGTTTGGAGCCGCTTGAAGATCAATTTTTGTATTTGGCGCCACACCAATGATGCATTCATCTTTGTTTACCTGAAGTTCTAGATCACTAAGAAGGGTGTCAGTGGAGAGAGTTTGTATAAAATAATCATCTTTCGATATTCCAACTTGAGAGATAGTTTTCACTTGGCTTAAAAACTGTTTCGATAACCCAGATTGTTTAGATGTTAACATACAATCAGTATCAATTTTGTAAATCAGCTGCGTACCACTGAGAAGGAGCACATCTTGTCCAAGAATTTTTATTGTTTCATTTTGAGATGAAAAATCGTCTCGTATAATTTTTTGGTTTTGAGATTCATAAACAGAGACATAGGGCACAGCTTGAGTCTTATTCAGTCGAGCTTTACAACTACCGCCATCATCTCCACCATCGCCCCCGGCGCCTCCTTCTAAAGAGCCAGGAGAGAGTGTCTTAAGTTCATTCTGAAGACAAGCGGTTGTTAAAAAGATCATCAAAATTGCTAAGCAGAGTGCTGTAAAAATACTTTTTAATTGCATACTACTCTACTCGGCAAGAGTCCTGCCAAGCCAGAGTCTAGTCTTGCTTCCTAAGTATGAAAAAGTGAGCAGTTTTTCAAAAGTGTCTATCAGATAAACAAAAAACCCAACTTTTTTAGAGTTGGGCTTTTTAAATTATAATTGTAAGGATTAAATTACTTACCGTTAGTTCTGCGTGATAGATCTAAAGAGTTATCACGACTTGAAGATCTTTGAGTAATTCTTTGATCTTGCTCAAATTCTCTTTTTATAAAATCTGTGTCGTACGTTACGATAACATAACCTTCTTTAGCAGCTTTACTGTTGTAGCGTCTTTTTTCTTTCCCGATTTGGTCTTCAGTTAATCCAGATTTCCAGATCACAAGACGACTTGTAACAGCATCTAGTTTTACTCCTGAATCTGCATAAGCGTTATAATTTACAGTTGTACGCACATCCACTTCACCATCTTCTGATTTCAATCCATCCCAGATGTATTCACGAGTTACCCAGTGATTATCACTTCTAAATTGAGTTACAATTTTTTTCTCTTCACAAACTTTGATTAACTCTTCACTGTTTCCAACAATAAGAACATTGTCATCAATAGCAACTTTGTGTCCAAAGGCACTTCCAACACGCCCAGGAATCACAGTAATATTACCACCATGGGTAATTTGATTAAGAATTGTCTTTAAGTCTGCATCAGAAACATCTTTTGTATCTGCAAGGGGCTGAGATGTATAAACACGTGAAAACGAAGAGATCCCTTGGTTCGTGCTATCTAGCATATTATGTAGATCTACAATCCACTGACACTTCGATGAATCATATTTTGGAGCTGCTGGAGCGGGAGCAATTGGCTGTTCAACCACTGGCTCTTCTGCACGTGGAATCGCAACTGGCCGCTCAACAACAACGGTTTGTTCCTCTTGACTTCCAAAGCACGCTGTATCGATTGCTTTTGCGTACTCAAAATATGACAACTCATATCTGTTTCCAGTAGACGAATGTTTACACTCAACGTTTCCTTTTTCTACTTCTCTATAAAATTTCGATTGATCCTGAGACTGATTTCTTTCGACAGAAAGATCTGATGCAATAATTTTTTTTGCACGTACGCCTGATCTCTCTAGGGATCCTCTTAAGCCATCAATTGGTCTTTTATAACGACAATCTTTTACAACATTACCCTTGCATTCTCTTGGTAAGTCTTTTCCATTATCAGGACCTGTTGTTCGATCTGCTATCACAACTCGTGCTGGAGATGGCTGGCTGTGTACAACAACTTCTCTCACTTGAGTTGATCTTCTTTCGATCGGTTCACGAACAACGATTGGATCGTTTGATCGTGTTTCAATTGAACGAGTGCTTACCGGTCTTGTTGAAACAGACTCGCGTCTTACGACAACTCTTTCCTCTCTATCATAAGAACGTCTACGTCTTCTTGGCTCGTAGTCATCATCATAAGAATCACATCGTGATCCGCAAGAAACAAGAACAGGTTGTGATGGGAATACACACCCAGGTCTTTCCAAATTTAAGCCGTAACACTTGTTAATAAAGACTTGGTTCACAATATTTTGGTCACAATCAGTGGTCACAGCTAACCATGCACATTCTTGGTACAAGTCTGTAAACATTGGTGGTGGAGTCATACACCCTGGAATCTGAGGAATTGTACCTGGATGATTTGGCTCCTGGGGACCTGGCCCTTGATAAAGGTCGTTTTGCCCATAATGATTGTATGGAATCGGTTGAGGCTGCTGCCCACCACCGCCCTTTTTTTTGTTACAAGCGACAATTCCCGTCACCATCAGTAAGCATATAATCGCGTTTAATAATTTCATACACCTCTACTCCTTTTATATTTAAGCTGAGGAGCTCTATGTAACTATTACAATGCTATTTAGGTGCCAGGCACTTGGAAACGTTCCTATTAAACGTTTCCAAGTGCCTGGCACCTATGGGCTAGTTTTAGGGGGCAATGGTCGAGGATTCTGAGGGCAGTCTTAACTGTTGCTTCATCATTGCCGACAAATAATTCAAGGAATGATTAAAAAGTTCAAAAGGATTGAACAAAAAATGAAACGGTATTCTTTCTTAGTAGGAATCATAGCCACTTATGCTTTTGGAGTTCTTTTTTTCTCTGGTTGTGGGAAAAATGGAAGCACACTTTTCTACGGTGCCTTAGGTGTTGGAGAAACACGAGTTATTTTTTCGTCTTCAAATGGTACAAGCCAAAGCATCACCATGTATGATGCCAACGGAAATTTTAAAGGCCTACTAGCAGACTATAGTGTTACAGGAGGAACTCCCCGAGGATTTGCTTACTTTAACCCCATTTGCTTTTTAGCTGCAATAGAAGCAAATGACCAAATTGAAAAAATATGCCTAGATGGTACCGCAAAAACCCTTTGGGCAAAAAATGCTCAAGTCACTGGGTTCAACGGACTTTTACATTTACCGGACACCAAAAGAACTCTTGCAATAGATACAAGTACAATTGAACTTTTTGATGAAGAAGGAATTCGAATTCCACCTACTGGAGCGACCCCATATATTGCGACTACTATTGGTGGCTGCACTCTCAGTACTCCAACACGAATGGTACTCAATGCTGACGGAGAACTGGTTGTTACAAATCCAGGAAATGAACGAATAACTGTTTATAATATATCCGCAGCAGCCCCAACTTGCGTAACCTCTACAGATTTCAGTGCTTTTGCCAATGACCCACAGGCACTATTAAGCCACTCAGATGGAAATATCTATGTTGTTACAATTGTAAATGCACAGGAAACATTATGGAGAGCGGATAGCCATGGAGCCAACGCAACGTCTTTATATGCTAATAATACAGCAATACTCCAAGACGGAAATGCTCTGGCAGAACTACCAAATGGAAATATACTTGTTTCTTCGTTTGGAACAGATTCGGTAGTTGAGTTTCAAACAGACGGCACACTCGTTAGAGTTTTTGCAAAAGACAGCAATACAGTAGATGTTTATGACATACATATTATTTCAGGGGAGAATACGCCTTGAAGTATATTTTATCTCTTCTCATTCTCATATCAGCTTCTTCAAAGGCCATATCCCTTGATAAATCTTTTTTAGAATTAGGCTTAGGGTATCCATATAATGTAATGATAATGAATCCGGACGATACAGAAGCTAAGTATGAAGGACTTGGCTTTAATGGAAAATTTGTTCTTGCTCTCTCTGATAATAAAGGAACCAAAATAGGCAATTTATCAAATATCTTCTCGAATATGAGATTTGGACTTACTTTGGAATACAAGTATCTCAATTTAAAAAATACCTATGCTGGTAGCGTAGAAGAAACATCAAAACATCGCGGATACGCAGCAGGACTACTCATTCGCGCTGGCCCACTATATTTAAGCGGTAGTTACGGTTTTATGAAAGCAAAACATGAGGCAAGTGGAAATATCAGTGGGATTAGCCAATATAAATACAATCCCGTTAATGCAGAGTTTGGATTTCTAGTCCCTTATGGGAATATTATGGAACTTGGCGCCACCTACGGATACTCAACCGCAACATTAAAGAAGACAGAGACCAATCTGTCCAAAGACATTGATTACAAAGAGCAAATCATTTGGCTAAAAGCTATTTTTTATTTTGAGTCTCGATAAAAACACCTTCAAAGTTCTCAGCCCCCAAAGGATCGATCTTATAATTTTGCACTCGATTTAAAATAACACGAAACTGCTTTGCATGCGTAAAGGGAATATGAGGAATATTTTCTCTTACTACTTTCTGGGCCTTTCTGTACAAATCTGAACGTAATTTCGTATTATGGTTAGATCTAGCGGCTAAAATGAGATCATCGAACTCTTTGGAACACCATCGAGATCTATTTGACCCACTCTCAACGGAATCGCAACTTAGCAAAACACTAAAGAAGTTATCAGGATCACTGTGATCCCCCACCCACCCGAAAAGTGCCATTTGATGCTCGCCGCGTTTTGTTTTTAAAAGATACTGAGCCCAGTCCATTGTTACAAGTTTGATCTTGAGTCCAATAGCCTTCAAATCTTCGCGTATGAGTTCTGCCAAGGTGGCTGGATCTTGCAGATACGGCCTAGAAATAGGTAAAACCCAAAGTTCCAATTCAAAGTTTTCAAAACCAATTTCCTTTATAATTTTTTTTGCAAACTCAGGGTTATAGGAGTAATCCCGAACTTGTTCATTATATCCTAAAATAAACGGAGGAATAATGTTTTTGGCAATAAGACCTTGTCCTAAAAAAACAGTCTCAAGATATTTTTTCCTATTGAGTGCACTAGAAATTGCCTCGCGAAGCTTAATATTATCCAAAGGTTTTTTCTGTGTATTAAGGGCTAAGTAGGATGTGTTGAGTCCGGGTTTATCCAATACACTTGCAGGAGAGCCTTGCCCCCTAAACTCTTTTAGGCGTTCAAAATTAAGAGATCCTGTAATATCGCAGTTATTTGCATAGATTTGCTTATATCGATCTTCCTCTAACGGAATTTGAGCAAAAACAAGACGATCAAGTTTTATATTTTTCTTCCAATACTTATTAAACTTTTTAAGTACAACCTCTTTGTCTTTTGTATTTGATTCTAAGAAAAAAGGGCCAGTTCCTATTGGATACATGTCAAGATGTCCTGCTTTTTTAAGTTTCTGTAAATGAAGAGCATACTCATAAGAAAGAATAGACAAAAAATCCATAGCCAGCATCGATAAAAAGGAGGCATTTGGTTGGCGTAATATAATTCGAACAGTATTTTCATCTACGCGAACAATTTCTTGAATATTCTCTTTTAAACCCATTGCCTCGAAATATTCATAGGATCCGCCTCCAATAGAATGAAAGGGGTGTTTTGTATCTCTCATTTTTTCAAATGAGAAAACAACATCATCTGCGTTGAAAAAACGTGATGGAGTAAAAAAAATATTTTCATGAAATGAAACATTTTTTCTCAGAAAAAACGTGTACGTAAGATTATCGGGGGATATTGTCCATTTTTCTGCTAACGACGGCTCAATATCAACTCCGCCTCGTTTAAAATCCACTAAACGTCCATAGATAGACCTTGTGACATAAAAGGTATTCGAATCTGATGCTTTTTGCGGATTCAACAGTAGAGGCAAACTCTCTGTACAATATCTAAGCTCATTCGCATGCGATCTCATAAAAATAAGAAGACAAAAAAACACTAATAGATTCATACAACATCCCTGGTATATGAGTTACACAAAAAATAACTTCGTGCATAAAATGATAAATAAAATGAGAGATTCTTTCAAGTTGCATTATTTTTTCGACAAGGTAGATTCGAGGAGTATTAATCAATAGTGAGGACACATGAGCCGGTTATTCTGGGTAGATTTAGAGATGTCGGGTCTTGAGATAGAGACGAATGTTATTATTGAAGCCGCAGCCGTTATTACGGATTTTGATTTAAATGAACTTGAATCTTATCATGCTGTTGTTAAACAAGACCAAAAGTATATTGACCAAATGGACGACTGGAATAGGAAGACTCATGGGGCATCTGGTCTAATTGCAAAAATACCGGGCGGATTGTCTCCAGACAGAGTTGAAGAGGATTTAACAGAATTAGCTCGAAAGCACTTTGGACAGGAAAAAGTTATTCTAGCGGGTAACTCCGTAAACCATGATCGAATGTTTCTAAACACTTACTTCAAGAAGTTCAGCAAACACTTGCATTATAGAACTCTTGATGTGACATCTTGGAAGCTTGTTATGAAAAATAAATTTAATGTTGAGTTTCAGAAAAAAAACTCCCACAGGGCAGTTGATGACATCCGCGAGAGTATTGCGGAGTTAAAGCATTACTTGAAGTATGTAAAACCATAATTAAATTGGAGGGGCAAATGCCACAAAACAACAATCTCGTATATAAACTACTCGATAAGGTAGAGAGGGCGGGGAACAGACTACCAGACCCAATTACTTTATTCGTAATTTTAACCTTTGGTATTTTACTAGTATCGTGGGTATTCAATGCTATGGGTGTATCGGCAGTACACCCTGCAGATGGAAAAATTATTGCAGTAGATAGCTTGCTCTCGGGTCATAATATAAAGCGGATTTTTACGGAAATGGTCAAAAACTTTGCAGCTTTTCCTCCTCTAGGAATGGTGCTGGTCGTAGTTATTGGGATTGGCGTAGCGGAAAAGAGCGGGCTTATTGATACAGCCCTCAAGAAACTCGTTACAGCTGTACCAAGCAGTCTACTACCTGCAACTTTAGTTTTTGCGGGCGTCATGAGTAACATGGCAGTTGATGCTGGGTATATTATCTTAACCCCTCTTGGGGCGGTTCTATTTGCAGGATTTGGACGTCATCCTCTAGCGGGTCTTGCTGCAGCTTTTGCAGGTGTTTCAGGCGGATTTAGCGCAAACTTGCTTATTACATCGCTAGACCCACTGCTTGGAGGACTTACGCAGTCTGCAGCACAATTAGTTGATAAAGACTATACTGTTACAGCAAGTGCCAATTACTATTTTATGATTGTCTCCACGTTTCTATTAACAATTATAGGAACCTTTGTGACCACAAAGATTGTCGAGCCACGTCTTGGAAAATGGACTCCTCCTGCGGGAATAAAAATTGATACAAGCTTAAGCTTTATTTCAGCTCAACAAAAGAAAGCTCTCTACGTAACAGTTGGAGTTGTTATAATAGCAACTCTTGCTGCTCTTATGTTGGTTCTTCCTGAAAACGCCATTCTAAAAGATCCAGAACACGGCATTAAACCTTTCTATGAATCACTTGTTGCAATCATTATGCTTTTATTTTTGATTTCGGGTCTTACATACGGGATCTTGGCAGGTACAATTAAGTCGGATAAAGACGCTCTTCGCATGAGCACAGATGCAATGACAACAATGAGCGCGTATATTGTTCTTTCATTCTTTGCAGCTCAATTTATAGCCTACTTCGGTTGGTCAAATATGGGTCTTGTTATTGCTATTAAAGGGGCCGAGTTCCTCAAGTCTATTGGTTTTGAAGGAATACCATTGATTTTAAGTTTTATTCTGGTGACAAGTTTTGTGAATCTGTTTATCGGCTCTGCCTCCGCAAAGTGGGCGATAATGGCTCCTGTCTTTGTACCAATGTTAATGTTGATGGGCTATTCACCGGAGTTAACACAGGCTACCTATCGTGTTGGGGATTCCATATCGAACATTATATCTCCTCTACTCCCCTACTTCCCAATCGTCATCGCTTTTGCACAAAAGTATGAACCAAAAACGGGTATAGGAACTCTTATTTCTTTAATGGTTCCTTACACAGTATGCTTTGGTATTGCATGGTCAATTCTGTTGATGGTTTGGTGGGTGTTCGGCCTTCCGCTCGGACCAGATGTTCTTCTCGAATATTTACCTAAGAATTAATTAAAAAAATGGGAGATAGATTTCTATCTCCCATTTTAAATTCTAACTTTTGTTTAAAATTAGTATCTATAGTGCTCTGGCTTGAATGGCCCTGATTGCGGTAAGCCAAGATATTCCGATTGCTTTGAGGTAAGTTGTGTCAACTTCACGCCTAGTTTATCTAAGTGAAGCTTAGCAACCTTCTCATCAAGTTCTTTTGGCAATCTGTAGACAGCCACTTTTTTATACTTATCAGTGTTTCTGTTTTGGTAAAGTTCAATTTGCGCCATAACTTGATTCGTAAAGCTTGCACTCATAACAAATGATGGATGACCTGTTGCACATCCAAGATTCACAAGACGGCCTTCAGCTAAAACGATAATCCAGCGACCATCCGAGAATGTGTGTTTGTCAACTTGTGGCTTAATTGTTTCTTTTTTAGAATTTTTATTGAGCCATGCCATATCGATTTCAATATCAAAATGTCCAATGTTACAAACTATTGTACCGCTTTTCATTTTCTTAAAATGTCTCTCAGTCACAACATCACAACAACCTGTTGCGGTCACAATAATGTCTGCATTCGCACAAGCATCTTCAAGATTGACGACTTCATATCCTTCCATTGCAGCTTGTAGAGCACAAATTGGATCAATCTCCGTCACTTGAACTCTAGATCCAAATCCTCTTAATGATTGAGCAGACCCTTTTCCTACATCTCCATATCCAGCGACAACGACTACTTTACCTGCAGCCATTGTATCCGTTGCTCTTTTGATAGCGTCAGATAAAGACTCTCGACAACCGTACAAATTATCAAATTTTGACTTTGTAACTGAATCATTCACATTAATTGAAGGTAGTTTCAATTTACCTTCTTTGAGAAGTTTCTCAAGATTATGAACGCCCGTTGTTGTCTCTTCTGAAAGACCAATAATTTTCTTAATTTCATTTGCAAAACGAGGCTCGTGCATCATGTTTGTAAGGTCTCCGCCGTCATCAAGGATCATATTATAACCCTCAGGACCCCATCCAGTGATTGTCTGCTCAATACACCAATTAAACTCTTCTGCTGTTTCACCCTTCCATGCAAATACAGGAATCCCAGCTGCCGCAATTGCAACTGCCGCATGGTCTTGTGTAGAAAAGATATTGCAAGAGGACCAGCGGACTTGAGCTCCAAGTTTAATTAAAGTTTCAATTAAAACAGCTGTTTGAATTGTCATATGGAGGCACCCAGCTATGCGCGCACCCTTTAAAGGTTGCTTATCTTTATATTCTTCTACAATTGCCATTAGACCTGGCATTTCAGTTTCTGCGATTTCGATTTCTTTTCTTCCCCACTCGGCAAGCTCTTTGAAAACTTTTGGGTTTTCCATTGCTTCCTTGCAGACACGGTAATCTACTACGTTTGACTTTGATGTTTTTAGGGACTGTTCAGCCATAAGCATGTCTTTCTCCTCATGAATTATTTTTTAATGACTAGGTTCATGAGACTATATGAAAGAGATTTAAAAGGCAAAAGATTAAGGGACTGTCAAAATCTCATAAGAGGTATCTGTAATGAGAACCGTATGCTCAAATTGAGCAGATAAACTATGATCCGAGGTTTTATAGTATTTAATGGATGACCCTGGAATATCATACTCAATAAACTGATCTGTGCCCTCATTAATCATAGGCTCAACTGTAATACACGTAAAAGGCTCTAATCGCTCTCCCCTTCCTTTTTTACCCCACGCAGGTACAAAAGGGTCCAAGTGGAATCTACGTCCAACTCCGTGGCCGCCTATTTCTTTTACTGTATGAAAACCGCTTCGAGTCACAAATTTATGAGTTTCAAAACCAATGTCCCCTGTGAACCCCATAGGCTCAATAGTCTCAATTCCCTTATACATGGCCTGCTCTGCACAACGAGTAATCATTTTTGCACGCTCAGAGACATTTCCAACAAAATATGTTTTTGAGGTATCTCCAAAAAATCCATCTACAATGGTTGTAACATCAACATTAATTATATCGCCGTCTTTTAAAATAGTCGCATCTGGAACGCCATGACAAATAACTTCATTAATTGAGGTACAACACGATTTTGGATAACCGAAATACCCAAGCGTTGCTGGTGTTGCGTTATTTCTTAAAATAAAATCATGAATAATTTGGTCAATTTCTAGAGTAGAAACACCTGGCTTAATAAAAGGACCAACGTGCTCCAAAGTACGCGCAGCAAGCTGACAAGATTTCTTCATCAACTTTACTTCATCAAGTGTCATTGGAATATTTTTGCGTTCGTTCATACAAAAACCTTATGTTACAAAGCGACTTTTTGCAACTGTCCAAAGATCTTAAAGTAATTACTTACAATACTGTTAATCACCACCAAATAAAAAACCCGACTGATTACCAGCCGGGTTTCTTAAGATACTAACTAGTATCTAAGCCTTAACAATTAATAAATTACTTAAGGTGCTTAGAAACAAATTTAGTCATTTCGAACATAGAAACTGTGTTCTTTCCGAAAATTGGCTTTAATTTGCTATCAGCATTGATGTTTCTTCTGTTCTTAGCATCTTGAAGACCATTCTTTCTGATGTAAGCCCAAAGTTTTTTAACAACTTCAGTTCTTGGAAGAGGCTTAGCGCCTACAACTTCTGCTAAAGCAGCAGATGGAGTAAGTGGCTTCATGAAAGCAGCATTTGGCTTTCTTTTTGTCTTAGCTTTTTTAGGAGCTGCTTTTTTTGTAGCTTTCTTAGTAGCTTTCTTTGTGGCTTTTTTCTTTGCCATTGAATCCCTCCGGGTTTTGCATTGAGCACCAGAGTTTATTCTCTGATTTTTGTGCTTCAACACAGTTGGTTGGTTACTAACTAGAGACAATCATATCTATTTGGATTCAAATGTCCAAAGAAATTTTCATTAAAAAAACATTTTTTTCAGAGGGGGGAGGGGGGTTTTCAGAGGACAATTTGTATTGTGAGGTCATAAAAAGGGGGATTTCCCTAGGAAAACACGCTATTTCCCCTCTGAAAATAACGTAAAAGTGC
>CAUJDY010000050.1 GCA_963169805.1 Bdellovibrionota bacterium
TCTATTGTGGAATCCAATAGCCGTGAAAAAAAGTTTGGGTTAATTAGAGATTCAGGGCGAACGTTTCCTCCTGCCTGCGCTCGTTACTTCCCATAAAGGCGCCTGCCGAATTTTTGATCCCCAGCGCATATAATGCGCTGGACATCAAAAAGTCGGCAGGCGCCTTTATGGGAAGTAACGAGCGCAGGCAGGAGGAAACGTTCGCCCTGAATCTCTAATTAAACCAATCTTTTTTTCACGGCTATTGGATTCCACAATAGATGTTAAATTGAAATTTCTAAAACGAATCTCATAACCCCAATTAATTTCTCCACGCGCTTCTAAGCTCAAATAATGGTATGCACCTGGCTTTTCTGACATCAAATTATACTCACCCACATATGGAGTCATAGACACCCACACACGTGCATTGGGAATTCCCAACTTGGCCACCAAGTTTCTGATTGAGGCGGCCGCTTCTTTAGAGGTGGCAGAGACTAGACTACAACTTTCAAAAAAAATAAGAGCATCTTTAGCAAAATGTTTTTTAAGTGGATTTAAAATATTGAGTAAATCTGAAGACAACGATTCCGCAGAAAAGTACCCCAGATGCTCCATGCTCGAAACACCTACACCCTTTCGCTCATAGCTTCCGTGGTCTGAGAAAAATAAATGAGAAACCACATCGCCTCTTTGGATGGCATTTTTAATTTGTTCAACCAATCCACCTACAACTGAGGACCGAGTATAGTCTGTATTCACTCCCATACGAATACTACTCACATCAACATAAACAGGACGAAACTCAATATGTGGAAATAAGGTCTTAAACAAATCTCTATGGAGCTCAACTTCCTCTCTTAAAATAGCATAACGGTCTATTACATAAACCCCTAAAGCCACCTGCTTTCCAGAATTTTCATAAATAGAAAACCCCTGGGCAGACAAAGATGGTCCCCATGTCAAAAGGATAAGCAAAATAAGATGCCTATAAAGCATCTGAGTGTATTTAATCATAAGCAATAAATGTATAAGCAAAGAACGCTCCCAGCACCCCTTGCCTCACGATATTTAACAGATGAATTGTAGGATTTTAGGAAGAATTTCGACCTTGATTTCTTTGGACTCTAAAACTTCACCATCAAGTTCCATTGCTCGTACTTGATCTGAAGTTATTTGTATCCAAGGCGCCTGATAAGACTCAATTCCATTTATTTGATCAAAGGTTCCTTCATAAACCTTAGACCCAGAAAGCATAAGTTTTAATTTAGACATTTTGCTCACCAGAATAACCTCTAGGAGTCCATCATCAACTTTTGCGCGCGGGGCCCAGTTCATTCCTCCACCCGAATATTTTCCATTCATAGCAAAGACATTATAAAAATCTCCACGAATTGGATCACGGTTGGGCAATTTAATCTCAAGATTTGCAGAGTTTGCAGTTAATAATCCAGTAAAACTGGCAGTAAAATACATCACAGATGGAGGCAATAATGTTTTGGCTCGGCTCACTCGATTACAAACATCTCCACCCAAAATATAGGAAAATGAATTTAAAAAATACTCAACTTTAGGTCCCTTAGAAGTCGAATAAGTAACCTTTCCTAGATCTACCATTTTCACTTTTGAATCGACAAGAATATTGATGTTCTGAGTGCTATCAAGAGGAGTCTCAATTGTGCGAGCAAAATCACAACCGCGTCCGCTATTTAATACTCCTATTTTGATATCCGGCTGAATCAGTTTTCCAGCTTCATTAAAAAGTCCATTCACAACTTCATGCAAACTTCCATCACCACCCATTACAATAATACGCTCATACTTTTTTTCTGCTAAATACTGAGTGATTTCAGTCGCATGACGAGGAAATTCTGTCATAAAGACTTCAAATGGAGGAAGGCGATTTTGAAGCTGCGACTTCACTTCACGCCAAAGCTTCATAGTATTACCGGCAGCACTCTTAGGATTTATAATTAATGCAGTTTTCATAAGTTAAATTATGTCTCTGCATTCAATTCAGATTCAAGATTTTTTTCTGCCTGAGGGCCTAGGCGTATTCCTAATTCTAATAACTGTGCTCGATCCACAATACTAGGAGCTTCTGCCATTAAATCAGAGGCCTTTGCAGTCTTTGGAAACGCAATCACATCACGGATAGACTCGGTTCTACCAAGGATCATACATATTCTGTCTAATCCAAATGCAATACCACCATGAGGAGGAGTTCCGTACTGTAATGCCTCAATAAAGAAACCAAACTTTGTTTGAACTTCTTCTGGCGTTAAACCTAGAGCCTTAAACATAGCGTTTTGAATTTCATTTCTAAAGATACGAATAGACCCGCCACCTAACTCATGACCGTTACAAACCAAGTCATAGGCTTTTGCCAGTAATCCTGCATACTCTTTTTCACGCCCTTCAAGAAGAGTGTCCATAAATTGATCTTGTGGTGACGTAAAAGGGTGATGTCTTGCCGCCCATCTTTTATTTTCGGCATCATACTCAAACAACGGGAAGTCAATAACCCACAAAAACTTATCTTGTGATTTATCAATTAGATTTAAATCTTCACCTAATTGTAATCTAAGAATTGATAGCACCTTGCAAACAATTTCAAACTGATCCGCAACAACAAGTAATAAGTCACCAGGCTTCGCTCCAGATTTTGTAAAAATATCTTTTGCTTTATCCTCAGGTATAACTTTTGAAATACTTGAAGTTAATTGTTGTCCATCAGACTTCATCCAAACAAGTCCCTTAGCTCCATTTGTTTGAGCAGTCTTAACAAGCTTATCAATTTGGCTTCTAGAAAAACTTCCACCTTTTTCTACAACTATGCCACGGACTGAATCGCCTCTTTGCACGGCATCTTCAAAAACTTTGAACCCACATCCTTGAACAGCATGGGCTAGGTTTTGAAGTTCCATTCCAAACCGCATATCTGGCTTATCATTTCCGAATCGCTCCATTGCCTCTTGAAATGTAATACGCGGAATACTTCCTATATCAACACCGCGGACTTGCTTCCATATTTTTTTGAAAAGCCCCTCTGCCATTTGAATGATATCTTCAACATCAATAAAGCTCATTTCAACATCAATTTGAGTAAATTCGGGCTGTCTCTCTGCACGAAGATCTTCATCTCTAAAACATTTTGCAATTTGGTAATATCTATCAAATCCAGCTATCATTAAAAGCTGCTTAAGCGTTTGAGGAGACTGCGGGAGTGCATAAAACTTCCCTGGGCTCACACGCGACGGAACAAGATAATCACGAGCGCCTTCAGGAGTGCTTTTATACAGAATTGGTGTTTCAACATCTACAAAGTGGTTTTCGGCAAAAAAGTTGCGTACTACTTGAGTTACTTTATTTCTGAGTATTAGTTTTTGCTGTAAGCCTTCGGATCTTAAATCAAGATATCGATACTTAAGTCTCAAATTCTCAGACACATTTTTGTCATCAATTTGAAACGGAGTTGTTTTTGCTACAGATAAAACTTCACATCTTGAGCATGAAACCTCAACTTCACCTGTTGGAAGCTTTGAATTAACCATTCCTTGCGGACGCGCCTGTACTTTTCCTTGAATAGCAATAACGTATTCGCCACGAACTTCTTTTGCAGAAGCCATCGCTGCTTCACTTGGATTTAAAACAATTTGGATAAGACCTTCACGATCTCTTAAATCTAAAAATACGAGACCACCATGATCTCTACGATTATGAACCCACCCCATTAGAACTACTTCTTGTCCGATATGTGATTTGTTGAGATGACCACAATAGTGAGATCGTTTTAAATCTTTCAAAAATTTCACTGGAGCGACTCCTTAGTCTTTATTATGCCTTATTCTTTATTTAAACTTTTAGCTTATTTATCTCATTTACGATCTGATCTAAAGGGATATTTTTCTGCTGTTGAGTTTTCATATCCTTTAAGACAACCTGCTTTTGAGAAATTTCCTGGCTTCCTAGGACTAAACTCACTTTGGAACCAACTTTATCTGCCCTCTTAAACTGATTTTTAATGTTTTTCCCCTGAAGATCCATATCCACATGGATTCCTTGAAGCCTCAGTTCATGGCAAAGTAACTGAGCTCTCATAAAGCCTTCGTCATCCGCATAAATTACAGAAACATCTGATTTAAACTCAACTTTCAATTTCCCAAGCGCCTGAATAATAAGAACAAGCCTCTCCAGACCCATACCAAAACCCACCGCTGGCACGGACGGACCACCAAATTGCTCTATTAGCTTATCATAACGTCCTCCACCACATACGGTAGATTGAGCTCCTAAATCTGAACTTAAAAATTCAAAAGCAGTCCGATTGTAATAATCTAATCCACGTACAATGTTTGGATTAATCATAAAATCAATGCCTAAATTCTTTAACCCTGATTGTACTCCATTAAAATGAGATTTGCAGTCTTGGCAGATGTGGTCTAACAAAACTGGCATGCCTTTCATTAAAGACTGAACCTTTTCATCTTTGTGGTCGAAAAGCCTTTGTGGATTTTTTTGAATTCTATTACGAGCATCCTCTGGCAACTCAGATTCTACTGTTTTTAATTTTTCAATCAAAAGTTTTCTATAACGAGGACGGCAACTCTCACTATCACATCCAACACTATTGAGGTGCAATTCAACCTTGCTTAATCCAAATTCTTTAAGAACCGCATCTGTAAGCGCCATGACTTCTACATCAGCAGTCCACTCTGCAATACCCAATAACTCTATACCGAATTGGTGAAACTGTCTAAACCGTCCCTTTTGTGGACGTTCATAGCGAAACATTGGACCGATATAATAAAACTTACTCACAGGATGTGCGCGGAACCAGGATTGTTCAATAAGTGCGCGAGCGACAGGGGCAGTACCCTCAGGCCGCATCGTGACATGCTCGCCTCCTTTGTCTTCAAAAGAGTACATTTCTTTTTCAACAATATCTGTATCCTCTCCCACACCTCTTTTAAAAACAGACGTAGACTCTAAAATTGGAGTCCTTACTTCTTCAAAACCGAAGCGGTGGGAGACAGCTCTAAGCGAGGACTCGATGTGCTGCCAAAGGTGAATCTCAGGAGGTAGAAAATCGTTCATACCTCTTAAGGAATTCATTTTACTCATAGATCCTGCCTTTAAATGTTTAGTCTGAGATTTAATTTCGCATGCAGTCCAAAACCTGTCAAAGAGCAAGGTAGACAAGTTTTTGAAAAACCTATAGAAAATACCTATACACTTAAAAGGAATGATTTATGCCAAAGTTCACCGTTGAAAAAGTCACTGATCTAAATGCCAAAGATTCATTTGATAAAATTAAGCAGTTTTTATCTTCCGATGCAGACCTCAAAATGCTCGATTCTAGCTACGAGTGTCAATTTGAGGAAAACAAGCTCACAGGAAGCGCAAAGGGCAAAAAGTTCAACGCAGAGATGCAGGTATCTACTGATGGAGGCAAAAGTAAAGTAGCCATCACAGTTGACCTACCGCTTATGTTAATGCCTTTTAAAGGACTCGTTGAAAATACTCTTAATAAAAAGCTGTCACAGTTACTTGGCTAGTATAGAATACGAACTTTTAATTCAGGTACATAACAAGGTTGCTAAACTTGGCTAAAAAGTCTGCCACAAAGAAAAAAACAACTCCTCCTGCTAAGAAAGCTGCCGCAAAGAAAAAGTTGGCAGTCAAAAAAACTTTGAAGAAATCAAAGGAAGAGGAAGCACGTGTTGTTGAAGCCGAAGTAGTAACCAGTCCTGCTCAAGCATCTGTAGTTCGCAAGTCCATCCCATCAGAAAATTATAACTCCTCGGAGCAAGAATCCGGACTCGTTCCTTCTGATCCACTTGCTCAATATTTAGCGGAAATACGCAAATACCCACTTCTCACTCCAGAAGAGGAAAAGGCTCTTGCCATTCGTTTCTACGAGAAAAAAGATCCGATTGCAGCTGAGAAGCTTGTTACCTCTAATTTAAGATTTGTTGTTAAAATCGCTCTTGAGTACGCCAAGATGGGAGCCAAGCTTATGGACCTCGTTCAGGAAGGCAACGTTGGGCTTATGCACGCAGTTAAGGAGTACAATCCTTATAAAGGTGTTAAACTCATCACATACGCTGTTTGGTGGATTCGTGGGTACATGAGAGATTACCTCATGAAGCAGTTTTCTATGGTTAAAATTGGCACAACTCAAAATCAAAAAAAGCTTTTCTACAATTTAGAGAAAGAAGAGCGAGAACTTAAGCTTTTAGGTCACGAACCAAAAGATGTACAACTTCTCAGCTCACGACTTGGTGTCACAGAAAAAGATGTTGAACTTATGCAGCAGAGGCTGTCGTCTAAAGATGTTTCTTTAGATGCGCCAGTAGATGAAGAGGGTGGCGCCCACTTTTTAGATCTTCAAACAGATAACACCACACCAGAGGATCAGCTGGAAATACTTGAGCTTATCGATCTTTTAAAAGAAAAAGTGGAAAGCATTAAGCCCAAGCTCAATGAAAAAGAACTTGATATCTTAGAAAATAGAATCTTAGCGGATGAGCCAAAAACGCTTCAGGAAATTGGAGATAAATACGGCATCACACGCGAACGAGCACGGCAACTTGAAGAAAGACTCCTCAAGAATATCAAAGAACAGTTTTTGGAAATCGCAAAAGATAATGTTGAGAGTAAAATCAAAAAAGATTTATAGCACACATTACCTCTCATAATACTCTCTAGTATTTTTTCTTAGCTACGACAGCCTCGCTACAGAATCTTTTTCAAATGCACAAGGCGATACTTTTATTTTTCGAATTCCCCAAATAGAGTTTGTACATCAGGGGGGATAGGGTATGAGGGGTATCCTAATTTTTTTAGGCATTATTGTATCTATTGATCTACACGCAACAGAAAGAACGCCGTCTGGGACTTATATGATCCCTGCGCATACGCGGCCAGCTATTCTGGAGGTCCACAGCAAAGCAGGCCGTTGTACCGCCGCACTCATCGGACCTCGCGTATTTGTGACTGCAGCTCACTGCTTTAAAAGTGAAATAACCGGATATACATTATATAAAAAATCAAAAATTCTTTTTAAAGCCTACATCACACCAGAGTATGATCCGATGCCACCAGAAGAAAAGCATCTTAAAAAATATCAGCCAAAAGACGTTGCTTTTGGCATCTTAGAGAGACCTATCCTAAATGTGACTCCCTACACGATTCTTTGGGAAACTCCCCCTGCGAAAAAAGTCATCAGTTATGGATTTGGATGTTCAGGCAATAAGCTGGCAATATATTATCTCACGGAGGTTAGTAATCTCGTTTATGAGAAAGAGTATCGTGGAAATCTGAGTCAGATAGTGGCTCTTTGCCCCGGTGACTCAGGCGGCCCTGCCTTTTCATATTTCAATGATAGGCTCTATCTTGTTGGTGTAAATAGAGCAACAAATGTGGCAGATAGCTCTTGGATCACAGTACTTGCAAGATCCTATGTCTATGATCTGCTTATGAAAGTACAATCTGAGCATAAACATGCAAAAATTTGCGGTATTAATATGGAGTGTGAATTACCAACTCTTTAACAACACTTTACAGGCAGGCAATTTGCATTTTACAAAAGGTATGATGAAATTTGCCGTGGTCGTATGTTTATTTGTATCTGGAATGCTCTATGCGCAAAGCTCTTCGACATCGGAGGCTCAAAATTGGCTATCCAGGCTTTCTCTACAAACTCTCCTTGTGCTGACCGAAAACCATAAAGATATTGATAAACTAGGAAGAGAGTCTTTCCATGGGCAATCTTTTTCAAAATTTACAATTAGCAGCTCACTTTTTGAATCCGTTTTGAACTTAGAATCTGCGACAGAAAACGCTTATGTTTTTCGCATGAGAGTTTCTCGTAACGAAATTCTAACGGAGCTTATAAAAAAGTTCAAAGGCGCAAACAAGCTAGAGTACTATAAAATTAACAACGCTAGACTTCTTGAACTTGAAAAGATTCTGATTGATTTAATGGAAAAGATTTATTTATTTCGCAGAATATCTGCTCATGGCAATAACCTCACAGCTATTCATCCAAAAACTCTAGAAAACATTGCTACGGCATTTGATAGAACAATTGATATTTCTCTTGAGACACTCGCAGTTTTTCTTGTAGGAGAAAAAGGTCAATCCGTTTCAAGAGCAGAAATTGTAAACATACTCAAAAATTTTAATGATGTTCTAAAATTATCTCTTCCAACTAATTCCTACAGTCAATTATCAGAAATAGAGTTAGCAACATCAGTTACAAGACACATTACAGGTGCATACCGCTGGAATCGATCTAGCTTTCAAAGAATCTTTAGCTGCCGCCGCTACTTCACCCTCTAAAAGGTACCAGGTCGCTTTTCCGAATTATGGGGGTTATTTTGTATATGAGCTGTAAGAATTTCTTGCTATTTTATTTCAAGAAATTCTTACAGCTCAAATCAAAATTAACCTAGATGATTCGGAAAAGCGACCTGGTACCTTTTAGCTAGCGGCTTCTTCTATTTCGTCAAAATGAGTTTGTAGCTTTCCACGCAATCGTGAGATCGCTTGTGCGTGAAGCTGAGATACTCGAGACTCTGTAACACGTAAGACTTGACCAATTTCTTTTAGATTCAAATCTTCGTAATAATAAAGAGAAAGCACCAGTCTTTGTTTTTCAGGTAAATCTTCAATTGCTTTAGTGACAATATCCTTAACAGCTTTCAAATTAAGTTGATTAAATGGATTCGAAAACTTACAGCTTTCAAGTAAATTTAAAATAGATTTTTTATCTACGTTCGAAAACGTCGCCGCTTCATCAATTGATAAAAGACTAACAGGACGTACTTGATTGACAAGGCCATGATATTCTTCAACTGTAATATTCAGTTTGCCTGCTACTTCCTCTTCCGTTGCAGATCTTCCAAGGTCTGCCTCTAACTTGACGGTGGTTCTATCTAACAATTTAGCCTTATCACGCACAGAACGTGGCACCCAGTCCTGAGCTCTGAGTTCATCCAATATTGCTCCGCGAATTCTAAACTCCGCATATGTTTTAAAAGTATTATCTCGAGTGGCATCGTATTTCTCAATTGCATCCATTAAACCAATCACACCTGAAGAAATTAAATCATCCAGTTCGATGTTTGCCGGAAGACGGATTGCAATTTTCTGCGCAATAAACTTTATCAGTGGTGCGTATTCAAGTATGAGTTTATCTTTTTGCTGGGCAGTGAGTCTACTTGGGTGTGTCTTATAATTTTTAACAGCACTCGTATTCTTTTTCATACATCCCTCAATCGTAAAAATTTCCCCTATCTTCCATTTTATCAAAATGAGAAGACATTTTCTCTAAAAATCAACTTCAGGCCACACCTAAAATATGATTCCAAAAGAAGGAAATTCCTCCGTAACTTACATCTATATCATTGAAATTATTTATACTTTTCGCAATCTTTTTAATACCTAGACTCGACGGAGAGTGAGGAGCACTATTTACCACCAACTGCTGCGACTTTGTTGCACGTCTTAGCGATAAATCAAGCGGCACACTTCCTTTAAAATCTAAACTTACATTCAGAAACTGATCACACACATCGCTCAGCTTCTTATAGAGTTGCAACCCCTCATGATCATCTCTTACAAAATTCGCAATTATAGAAAATCGATTCAACTTACAAGTTTTATGCAGGACCTTAATCAAGGCATAAGAGTCTGTGAGACTAGCCGGATCTGGAGTAATAACAATGTTTCTTTCATGTACGGCTGAATTCAGATACAGAACATTATCATCAATACCTGGAGCCGTATCAATAATGAAGTAATCAAAATGAATCGGCAGCTGATTCACCTGATCCAGTAACACTTGTCTTTGAACGTCGTTCATCTTCTGAAGTTCTTTAAGGCCACTTCCTCCGGATATTAGGTAAATATTATTTTGAATTTCAACTAGAGCGCTCTCTAGAGACTCGTCTCCGTTCATAACAGACAATATATTTTTCACATTCTTGCGACCGAAAAATATGTCAACATTTGCCATTCCTAAGTCACCATCAAGAATAAGTACTTTTTTTCCCTCTTTGGCATACTGAGAAGCTATATTACAAACCAAAGTTGTTTTTCCAACTCCTCCTTTTCCAGAGGTAATTGAAATTGTTTTTGTCATTTTTTTATTTCCCTCAAAATCATATCGCTGAGACATCTGGCTATTCCTTTCTACCAAATTTTGTAATTTTGAAAATCAAATCAACAACTCGCTCTTTAGATGCAAACTCATAATCTTCAGGCAATTTTGGGCCTATTCCAAATGAGTGTAATGGTAAGTCATATTTTCTTTGAAAATTGTAAATAAGACCGTGGGATATTGCTTCGTCTAATTTTGTAAATATCACGTCTGTAGGCTTAGCAACTTTATATCTCTCTGTTATCTCAAAAGCATCTTTCTCTTTTATTCCAGCTGATAGCACTAAGTGACGCTCACAAGGAACTGTTTCGTTAGGCAATACATCTCTTAATTTTTCGATTTGATCTATTTCCTTTAAAGATGTCCCTGGATAATCTACAAGTATAACATCAAGAGATCGAAGTGAATCTGTAATCGTATTCCAATCGGATTTACCTTTTAATATGCCAAAAGGCACATTGAGTATTTGCGAATAGATTCTAAGCTGATCAACAGCTCCAACTCTTTCTGAATCACAAGTTAGAATTCCAACTTTCTTGTTTTTATTTAAAACAAAATAACTGGCCATTTTAACCAAACTAGAAGATTTCCCACTCCCTGATGGTCCCATAAATATATGAATGGGTTTTTGCGCTAGAGGATTTTTAACTTGAATCTGCCCCATCATTGTTTTTGCTATCCAACCTTCCAAAAGAGCTTGCTTACGAATGTTCTCAAATCCCAATTCCTTCTTGGCAAGCTCCAACAGTTCTAGCGTATTTTCCGCAGAGATTCCTGCTTGAGTTAGCTTATAAAATGTCGCGCTCATCTCAAAGCTGACACCGTACTCAGCTCCTGGGTGTAGTTTAAAATCTGGCTCATTTTTTAAGACTGGCTGAGAAAGGCTCTGCAACATGGTCTTTAACTGCATAATTTCATTTTTGAGGGATTGAACTTCATTTAAAGAAGCTTGTGAACTCACCGCTGGAGATGTCGCAGCTACTGGGCGCGATACAGACTCTTCAAAAATTTTGTAAGCAGATTGGGCCGCTTGACGCACTCTTTGCGTAGAAGTTACTGACTCTGATCCCTTTGGCGTTTCTACAAACTGAGTTTTTGCACCGATCTCAGTGAGCACAGACTCCACAGTTCTCCCTCGTGCACCTTGTAAATTTCGGCTCTCACCTTCATCTTCAATATCAATATAGCGAACTTGCGTGACAGGACGTTTAGCGGCTTCCTCATCTTGAACTTTCTTAGTATAGCGTTCAACACTTCTTTCTATAAACTGCTTTTGCACTCTTGCTGGTTTTGTCCTAAGTTTAGCAAGCTCTTCTTCCTTAAGTCGACTTTCTGCCCACTGCTTTTTTAGTAATTGCTTCTCAGAAATTGCCGCTGTGACTTCAATGCTTTTTTTGCCCATCAATCCAAAGCTGCCTGTATTATCTTTTGCATTTAAGATAATAGCTTCTGGCCCCAGAGTGTTTTTGACCATCTCTAGTGCCTCTTGAATTGTTGTAGCTTCAAATTTTTTAACTTGCATGTGCTAACCCCACAGTTCCAACAGAGCTCACATGAGCATCTGCCGTCAGTTCATTATGCGAAAGGATCACAAGCTGCGGTAAAAATCTCGCAGTTAATTTAAATATATGTCTTCGAATTGTTGGACTTGTTAATAAAATAGGTTGGGCTGCAACTTCAGGATTTCTTTCAATATTTTTTGAAAGTTCCGTAATCAAAGTATTTGCAGCTCTTGGGTCCATGATAAGCTGAATCCCATTCTCTGTTTGCAAAAGAGAGTTTGTAATAACTTCTTCTGTTGTTGGATCAAGTGTCATAACGGCTATTCGCCCTTCTTCATTTGTGTATTTTCTTGTAATAGATCGAGCAAGACGCTTACGCACCGACTCTACGAGCAACTCTGGATCTTTTGTGCGAGTTGCTTCATCAGCCAATGTTTCGAATATAGTTAGGAGATCACGAATCGATACTTGCTCTTTTAGCAATCCTTTCAAGACCTGAACAACTCCTCCTACAGTCATGTGTTCAGGAATGAGTTCTTCTACAACTTTCGGATGAGTCTTCTTCACATTTTCTACAAGCTTAGCAACTTCTTGTCTTCCGATGAGCTCATGTGCATGAGTTCTCACAATCTCAGTAAGATGCGTAGCGATCACAGTAGAAAGATCTACAACTGTATAGCCAGCCATTTCAGCATCTTCTTTTTGAGCCTGACTAATCCAAATCGCATCTAATCCAAAAGCCGGTTCTTTTGTTGGTATGCCGCTCAGAGGATCTGTAACATTACCAGGATCCATAGCAAGAAGACTATCCGGCTGAAGAACACCCTTGCCAACAGTTGCGCCCTTTATTGATATTCTATACTCACCAGGCTCTAGCTGCAGATTATCTCGAATATGAACACTCGGAACAACAATCCCTAAATCAAGCGCAAATTGTTTTCGAATACTTACTATTCTTTCAAGTAGATCGCCTGACTTACTTGATTCAACAACGCTAATGAGTCCATAGCCAACTTCTAGTTCTAAAACGTCTAGAGGCAATAGACTTTCTACATTTTCCTTTGGCTTTGCTGCCGCCTCTTGAGCGCGAGCATTATCTTCTTTTATTTTTTCTTCTTCATTTTTATTTAAGAACCAAGCGATAAATCCAATTATCCCTGCCATCACTGCAAATGGAAAAAGCGGTAATCCTGGTAGCAATCCTAAAAAGAGCAAACAAATTGCAGCAATCGCAACCGCTCTTGGTTTGAGAAAAAGCTGCTTAGCCATCTCATTACCCATATTTTTTCCACTTGCAGATCGAGTCACAATTGCACCCGCAGCAGTCGAAATAATAAGCGCTGGAATTTGAGAAACAAGGCCATCACCAATTGTTAACTTAGTATAATACTCAGCTGCCTGCGTGACAGAAAGGCTATGCTGGATAACACCAATTAAGAGACCGCCTACAATATTAATCGCAGTAACAACAATACCCGCAATGGCATCTCCTCGCACAAATTTACTAGCACCATCCATAGATCCGTAAAAATCAGCTTCAGCTTCGATTTCTTTTCTTCTACGACGGGCTTCTTCTTCATTAATTAAACCGGCATTCAGATCTGCATCAATCGACATTTGCTTACCAGGCATTGCATCTAACGTAAATCTCGCAGCAACTTCCGCGACTCGCCCAGAACCCTTAGTGATCACGACAAAGTTAATAACAATTAGAATTAAGAATACAATAAAGCCAATAACATAATTATCGCCTACAACAAATCCACCAAAAGCCTCAATAACGTGACCCGCCGCCTGAGTTCCCGTGTGTCCCTCTGCTAAAATTAAGCGTGTTGAGGCAATATTAAGAGATAGCCTAAAAAGTGTTGTGACTAATAATATTGTTGGAAAAACACTAAAATCTAAAGCTCGAGTTGCATATAAAGCTGACAATAAAACTAGTAAACTTAATGCCAAAGACATAACCAGAGACAAGTCTAGTATGACAGCCGGAAGCGGAATGATCATAAATACCAGTATCGCGATAAGACCAAAAGCCATCATTAAATCAGTATTTTTAGTCAGGTACTCAAATCGTCTGAAAAACTGATACATCTCATTCATTATTGGGCCCTCTTAGACATTCTCTTTTTAAGTTTGTAAACATACGCAAGTACTTCAGCCACAGCATTAAACAACTCTCTTGGTATCACCTGCCCAAGCTTCATCGTTTTAAAAATAGTTCTAGCTAGTGGTTTATTTTCTACAATAGGAATATTATGTTCTTTTGCGAGCTCTCTAATTTTCTCAGCAACTCTATCTGCCCCTTTCGCTATCAACTGCGGAGCTGGTAAATTTGCATCATACTTTAATGCCACTGCAATATGAGTTGGGTTAGTAATTATGACATCAGCCTTTGGTACCTGCTGCATCATTCTCTTGTTTGACAACTCTCTTTGTATACGACGAATACGAGCTTTAATTTGCGGATCCCCTTCACGGGTTTTTACTTCTTCTTTAATTTCTTGCTTTGTCATTCTCATTTTCTTTTCGAGGTCCCATCTTTGAAATCCGTAATCAAGAAGGGCGAGAAATGCCATTCCTGTTGCAACCCCAAAAATAATTCTGAATGATATATCGCCAAAGTACTGAATAAGATCTGATATAGAAAAATGGATTAAAAATGGCGTTCTAACCATTTCACTTTTAAGAATTCCATATACAATCGCACCAATAACAGTCATTTTAAAAATGGCCTTAAGCCCTTCTACAAGAGATTGAAGAGAAAATATTCTTTTGAATCCATTAACAGGATTAATTTTATTTAAGTTGGGCTCTAGTGGTTCACTTGTTGTCAAAAATCCAATTTGAAAAATTGAGGATGCAATACCAATAACAAAAACAAGAGCAAAGACTGGAAGAAGTATCATTGCCATCTTTTGTCCCATAAACATAAGGGCAGGCTTATAATCTGCTCCACGCGCTGCCGTCACAATGTAATCCTGAAAGGATCTCGTAAAGATTTCAGCAATTTGTGTAAAAAAGAATTTACCAAGAGCCCAAATTAAAAGAGTTGCACCAAATAACATAAGCACAGTGGCCAATTCTTTTGTTTGCGCAACTTGTCCTTGTTTTCTAAAATCTTCACGCCTTTGCGCGGTGGGCTCTTCTGTTTTTTCTGAATCATCTGATTCTTCTGCCATGTTTCATCCTTGAAACTATAGAGCTTTTAAAAACTCCAACAGATAACCTGCATTCCACTGAATCATTTCGCCTAAGCTAACAATTAAGAGCGGAAGGGTTATAATCATCACAGTAAAGCCAAGTATAATATTGATAGGCCAACTTGTGATAAGCACATTAATTTGCGGAACAGTTCTTCCTATAATCCCCAAAGCCATGTTTGCAATAAAAATTGCACCCATAACCGGAGCCGCAAGTTTAATGCCCATCTCTAATACAGTTTGACCAACTAAAGTTAAATCGCGAAAAGCGATGAAATTTAGTCCTTGCTCAGACATGGGTATAAGTTCAAAACTTTTTACTAAACCTTCTATAAAAAAATGATGTCCATTTAATGCCAGAAATAATAAACTAGCCAACATAAGTTGATAGCTTTCTATACTGGTCACTCTTCTTCCAATAGTAGGATTGAACATTTGATCACTCGATAATCCAATAGACATTGTGATAATATCACCCGCTACTGAAACAGCCTGAAAAAACAAACGAGCCACAAAACCAATCAGAACCCCGACTAAGGCTTCTTTGATAATCATAAAAACAAGGTTCTCTGTTATAAATGTATCCGTAATTCCTGACCTAGGAACGACACCATATAAAACAATTGATATTATTAAAGATAAAAGTACTTTTGCAGAATTTGGAATATTACCACCCTCAACAAGAGGAAACGCCACCAAAAATGATGACACTCTTACCAAAATAAGAGCTAGCGTAATAATTTGTAATTCAGAAAAATACTGAATTGGCACTTCGCTACCTCACATATTCCGAAAAGTTTTCTAGCAGATTCACCGTAAAACGGCTCATCACATCAAGCATCCATGGACCTGTTAGTACAATCACAATTGCGACAACAATAATTTTTGGAATAAATGTCAGTGTCGCTTCGTTAATCTGTGTAATAGCTTGCATGATACTTATTACAAGACCTATCACTAAAGCAGAGATCAGAATTGGAGCAGAAATTAATGCAGCAGTTTTTAATGTCTCCTGTCCCAAATAAACAATAAGTTCATCAGTCATTTATTCCTCCTCATCCAAAACTCTTTACAAGAGAGCCCACAATGAGTCCCCATCCATCAACTAGTACAAATAGCATAATTTTAAAAGGCAAAGAGACAACTACAGGTGGAAGCATCATCATACCCATAGCCATTAAGACACTCGAAACTACAAGATCAATAACTAAAAAAGGTAAATAGATAATAAATCCAATTTGAAAGGCTGTTTTTAATTCGGAAATCACAAACGCAGGAATCAAAACTGAACTTGGAACTTCCGCTCGCGTTTTGGGCTGCTCAATCTTTGCAAGCTTAACAAACAAAGCTAAATCTGCGTCACGCGTTTGATTAAACATAAACTTCCTAAGTGGCGACATAGCATTATTGAAAGCAACCTCTTGGCTTATTTTACTATCTAAATATGGCTTGAGTGATTTCTCATTAATCTCTGATAAGTAAGGAGACATTATAAAAAGAGATAAAAATAAAGCTAAACCGATAATAACTTGGTTAGGAGGCATCTGCTGCGTACCGATAGCTTGTCTTAAAAACGAAAGAACAATGACCAACCTTGTAAATGAAGTCATCATTATTAGTATAGCTGGAGCTAATGTGAGCACCGTCAGAATCATTATGATTTTAATTGTGTTCACTACATCCGAAGGATTCTGAGTAGATTTAAACCCTAACGAAATATTAGGAAGAGTAACACCTTGTGCAAATGCCTCTGGAGCTAGACAGATTATTAAAATGAGGAACCCAAACCACTTTTTCAACTTAGATCTCCTTCATATCCTTGAGTTTTCCAGAAACAACATCTTTTATCTTTGAAATCGAAAACTCATCCTGCTCCTGAGTCTCTTCTTGTATTTTATCTTTTTTAAATATTTTATTTAATGTACTTGAAAAATCCTTTGGTGTTTCTTGAGGAACTTCTTCATCCATGAGTGCAAGAGTTTTGATGAGACTTATATTTTGATCTGTTACACCTATTAAAATACTCTCGCCAGCAACACGAATGATTGCTAAGGATTTTTTTGGACCTAAATAATGTTGCGTTAAAACTTTTATCTGATTGTTTTTGTTTTTTGGTGCTTTAGCAAAATTTCTTTTTGCATAAAATCCAAATGCGGCCAAGAGGCCAAAAACAACAACCAAACTCAAAACCACACGGGCAGTTGTATTTGTTTTTTTATCTGTGTTAGCTACTCCAGATTTACTTAAAACAGGAATTTCAGATTCCTTTAGGCTATTAATCTCTTCTTTTGTTAACTTGACTTGCGTTGCTTGTGCTTTTTCATTTTCTTTGGCGTCTTCTCTTGCAACCCAATCTTGTGCTGCTTTTAAGTCCTCTTCGTTAACTTGAACAGAGGCCACACTTGCTACTGCATTTTTAATAACAAGCTTAAGAATATTCCCTTCTGCTACCAGCTGAGTTTGATTTTGATACTTCATAGCATCAGAGTTTAGTATGACACGAGTTCTAGCTAGCTTATTGCTAACTTTATAGGTGTAGATCGATTTAACTATATCTTCACTAACGCTCGACTTCTGTGTACCTTTTAAGAGTTGAACAGATGGGAGATTTATCTGTACAGTCTCATTTATAAAATCAAGCGTAAACTGATCAGACTTGATATCCTGATTAAAATTAAGCTCAACTACATATCCATCGTCTGTTTTGTGATTCTTAACATCCACAAGTGATAAAACCTCACTTGCATTCGCATTTAAGCAAAACATACTAATAAGCATCCACATCAACGACTTCATAACCCCTCTTTTTCTCGCATTTATTCAAAGATTTACTTGAGCTGCTCAACTCTTTCTTGCGGAGAAATAATATCTGTGAGTCGAACTCCAAATTTTTCATTCACCACAACAGCTTCGCCCCTTGCTATGAGTTTATCATTAACAAGAACTTCCATTGGTTCCCCTGCTAATTTATTCAACTCAATAACACTTCCCTGTCCTAGGTTTAAAAGTTCAGAGACCAACATCTTTGTTCTTCCAAGTTCAGCTGTTAGCTTGAGTGGAATATCTAAAATGAGATCTACATTTCTCTCTCTTTTTGCCCCTGGAGCAGCAGTCGCAGCTACCGGATCTACCGGCGCACCTTGATCTACCACTTCTTCTAATTTAGGAGCTGTGTTTTCTTCAGCCATCGTTCCCCCTTAATTGTTTCTCTTATGTCTTACTTGTTTTTCTTGTTAATTTTACTGCTCGATTACCATGACTTACGCCGTAGTAAGCCTTAAACTTTTTCACACCCTCAATTTGAACATCAAATTCACCAGTTACATCTTGATTAAGTGGAATCACATCGCCCACCTTCAACTCCATGAGATCTTTCATTTGAATATCAGCCTCACCAAGACGAACTAGAACTTCGCACTCTGTTTCTAAAAGTTGTTCTGTAAGGGTATGTATCCAAAGTTTTTTATCTGTTTGATCGGATTCAACTTGGAAGCCAGACGCCAGTTTTTGTTTGATAGGTTCAATAGTCGCATACGGAATAACAAGAGTTATAGTTCCGTTAGCATTTTCTAACTCCACGTCAAATGTTGTAGCAATAACAACATCTGTAGGAGGAACAATACCCACAAACTGCGGATTCACTTCTGTTCTTACAAAATGGCAATCTATTTTATGGACAGAGGCCCATGCATTCTCAAGATCTGTAATAGCAAGCTCAACAACCTTACGAATAATTGACAACTCAATCGGCGTAAATTCTTTGCCATCTGCCTTTGTATAAGGTCTATCCGTTCCTCCAAAAAAGCTATCTACTAGAGAGTAAGCAAGTTTACTTTCAATCACAAATAGAGCTGACCCTCTGAGTTCATTAAATCTTAGAACCGACATAGAAGTTGGCAGCGGTAGTGTATTGATGAACTCTCCAAACTTTAAGAAGTCTGTAGATGCTAAATTTAGAGTCGCAATTTTTCTTAACGCTGACGACAAAGAAACTCGAAAAGCTCTCATGAATTTTTCATAAATAACATCAAGCTGTGGAAAGCGGGCTCTAATAATTCGGTCTTGAGAAGTTAAATCATAAACAACAACACCTTTATCATTGGCACCGCCTGCTTGTCCTGCATCGCCTCCTGCACCACCGGCTGCAACTTCTCCCTCAGAAACTGCCGCTAACAGAGCATCAACTTCACTTTGCGATAACACCTGATTCATGACTTTCCCCTTAAAAAATCAACTCACCTTAATTCAATAAAAATTCTGTAAACAAGACGCTTTTAATTTTTCCTCTTGTTAAAAATGAATTTAGTCTGTTTTTTATTTCTTCTCTTAAATTATCTTTTCCTTCTCGTTCAGCTATTTGTTCGTATGTTTTTGACGATAGGATAATAATGATAATGTCTCGGATCTGAGGTTTGCGGCGTTCAATTTCCTCTGTGACTTCTGCACTTTTTTGCTCGACTTCTAATTCCAGTGTGACACGGGCGATTTTTCCACCACGACTACCAGCAAGATTAACAAAGAATGTTTCGATTGGAATAAACTCACCAATGAATGGATCTTCTGTTGCTTCTTTATCTTGTTGCTGTTTTTCACCTTCAACAACTTGGTCAATTGTTGTTGCTTGCTCCTGCTTCTTTTTTCCCAAATAAAGCATAGCTCCAACACCAAGCACGACCAAGATATTGAACACACTTAGGATAATGAATAATATCGGCTTTTCTTTTCCAGAAGCCGGCGCTGCAGCTTCTGGCGCTGGTGCAGCGGCGGCTTCTTTGGCTTTTTCTTCTGCCACGTTCCTTCTCCTTCAAGACGGTTTTCTGTCATTGAATTATGAAGCAACAGTTGTACCAACCCGACTTTGTGCTCGTTTTTTGATTTTAAAACTCTTTTGTTTCAGACTATAAAAACAAGAGTTGGTTTTTTGTCTTTTTTTGACAAAGAAAACAATTGGTCGAGTTAGTTTTTTGACTTATCTAACAAAGCCTAAAAGCTCACTATGAATTTGAGGAACAGAAGCGACGATACAAGAATCTTGTAGACTAAAGTCTTGTCCATCCTGATTGGTTACGATTCCACCGGCTTCCTTGATAAGAAGAGATCCTGCGGCTGTATCCCATTCTTTTAAGCCAAACTCCCAAAAGCCATCTAAACAACCTTCGGCCACTAAACATAACTCTAATGCGGCAGCTCCAGAGCGCCTCACTCCGCGTGTCTTCTCAATTAGTTTTTTAAAAATATCAATTTGATGATCTAAATCTCTTCCACCATACGTCATGAATCCTGTAGCAATTAAGCTTCTGCCTAAATCTTGAGCTCTGGAAACCTTCAGTGGATAGACTTGTCCCTCAGCTTCACAAAAAGCTCCTTGGCCCGCAATTGCATAATAGGTTTTTGCAAAAGGACCCGCATCTACAACTGCCACTTCAACTTTCCCTTGAATTTCTAGGGCAATGCTACAGCAAAAAAATGGATATCCATGAATATAATTTGTGGTCCCATCCAAAGGATCAAAAATCCAACGCCCCTTTTTTGCTTGGGCAGATTTTTCATGTCCCTCTTCTTCTCCTAAAATATCAAACTCAGGAGTATGAGATCTGAAAATACTACGTATCATTGACTCGCTTTCCTGGTCCGCATTGCTAACTAGACTTGAGTCTTGTTTATTTTGAATCTGCAGAATCTTTCTATAATAAGAAAGATGAATTTTTCGAGCCTCAAGGGCCGCAAATTTCGCGATATCTAGATACTTCTTCATGTTCCTCTTTTATGGCTGCAGACACATATTTGCTAGCAATAATGTGTCATTACTTGATCTTTTTAAGATTATGACACAGTACTCTACTTGTGAATACGTATTAGGGCATGTCCTAAAGTCGAGAAAAAGATCTTTTAGACGCTTTGACAAACGCAGCATTCACCAGAAAAATAATAAAGAGAGTCTATTATTAAGGCTTTGTGAAAATGGGTCGATAAGAACGAGCTATCGGCAAGAGTCACAAATTCAATCCACTCTCAGGGAGTTTTTAGATGATAAAATTAAATCAAAATGGCGGTTCCAAAACAGACACAGTGGTAAAACTCATACTGGTGTTTTTTGTATCCCTACTATCTTTTAGCGTAGGTACGTTTGTTGGAAAGCAATTTAGTGATAGCCAACATAGACTTGCAGCTCTAGAAAGTGATTATCAAAGCGAGGCAAACGAAGGGCGATCTACAGCATCTGTACCTTCTGAAGGTCTTGAGGTTCAACCTAACGAAATTCTCTCTCAAGATGATGTTGCTAAACTTGCAGAAGAGTTTGTTCAAGAAACAAAACCAGCAGCGCCGGCTAAACGGGACGTTGCAAACGCACCAAGTGAAAAAGCAGAGGAAGATTTAAAGCCAACAATAAAAGATTCAAATACGACAGAAGCAACTGTTCAAAAAGAGGAAGTAAAACTAAGACCACTTCAAGAAACTAAGGCGCCGACAAAAGCAGTTTCGCCTCAAGATGCTGCCCAAAAAGTTGCAGAAGGTAAGCCTGCAGTTCAGCCTGTTGCAAAACCAGAGGCTCCAAAGAAAATTGAACTTCCTAAAGTTACGGCAACAGATGTGCAAGGTAAGTATACCATTCAAGTCTCTTCTCATCCGAATGAAGGCGATGCAAAATCACAAGCCTCTGATCTTGTTTCTAAGGGTTACAGTGCCTTTTACGTTCCAGCACAAATTGATGGGAAAACTTGGTATCGCGTCAGCGTAGGAAACTTTTCAACTGCAGACACTGCAAAAGAATATCTCTCAAAAATTAAATCAAACGCGTCTTTCAAAGATGCAATTGTTAGAAAAGTCGTGCAATAAAGATATTGATCAAAAGGCGCCTGCCGACATTCTGATACAAGATGCGTCTAACGCATCTTGTATCAGAAAGTCGGCAGGCGCCTTTTTTATTACTCAACCATTTTGATTTGCTTACCGTCAAAGTTAGAATCAACTTCAGTCTTTACAATGCGATCTTTTCTATAGTGCAACCACATATCTGGTTTTTTATCATTATTTCTATCAATTTCTTTAAGTCTTAATTCATCGTTAAACCAGTAGCGCCATTCATTCGTTGAACCAAATGAGACCGTCTTTTTAAGTAGTTTACCCGTTTTAGAATCATACTCCGTAACGTCATCTACTTTTCCATCAAAATCTAAATCTGATTCTAATTTTACAAGAATTTTATTTCTATAGTGCCGAGCTAAATCCCACTTGTTATCACCATTTAGATCAAACACCTGCATCAAAAGACGTCTTTCTACGTCTGTATCTTTTTTCTCAAAAATAAAAGCGACCGTAATTTTTGAATCCTCTAGAGATTTTTGTTTTTCAACAATCCAATCTGACTTTTTTGTTTCAACATACTGACTTAACGAAAGCTTCGAAAAATCAATATAATCAGCTTTAAGTGGATCTGTTAAATTGGCATTGACGATTGTTGTAATGGCAATGAGAAGTAAAAAAATTGTTTTCATTGCTCTAGATTATCACACGCATTTTCTCTGGAATATGCGACAAAAGTCTAAAAAGGCGCCTGCCGACTTTCTGATGCATGCTGCGTTTGACGCTGCATGCATCAGAAAGTCGGCAGGCGCCTTTTGTTGATTGACTAGAATAAGAGTCCTAGTCGAACCGTCACTTCAAAAGTGAGTTCGGGATTTAGTTTTTTGGAGTACAAACCTTTTCCTTCAAAATTGATAACAAATTTTTTTGAAATTTCAGACCAAATACCACCACCAATTTTTGCTACCGGCTCCCATACAGAGGAGTCTTTTCTTTTAGTTCCGGCAAAGTCATACTCAACAAAATTCTTAAAAACACCTAATCCTAAAATGGCATAAGGGTTCATAATACGATCTGCTTCGTAATCTACAAAAAAAGCAGCATAAGCCGTTGCTTCAAAGTGCTTGTTTTCAATTGAAAGGGAGCCCTCTTTACTAGAATCTTTGTAGTGTAAAACTTCACCCATAAATATCCATCTGTCTGCCTTATATCCCCCAGCAATCAACATCGGTACTTCTAATTCGAACTCTCGAGTTGAGTCTTCTGTAAATCGTGCCTCTGCGCCAAGCAAGCCAAATCCTTGCGCATACACAAAATCAAAACTCAGAAAAAATATAAATAAAATAAAAATATTTTTCATTTAGAAACCTTGGCATTCTTTGATTTTAGAGTAGGAATTTCCGGATTGAGACAAGAAATCTTTCATATAACCGCAGATAGTCTTCTTCTGTTCATCATTAAATTGATCAGATACAAATCCAGATAAAATCACATCGTGCGAAAGATACTCATCTTGATCTTTATTTTCATTGAACAATTCAAGATTTTTTCTGAGATGAGTAAGACTACCTATTATCCATCTTCCAATTTCCACACGTTTTGTTGCAAAGTCTCCGTCCATAGTTACATTTGAAATTGCTCTTAGAAGTTTTGCATACATTGCTCCGTAATAGTAGAACTTTGCCCTTACAGACACTTTTGAACTTGATACGTCTGGCTTAGGAGAACTCACTTGTTGAGAGGTTTCTTCTTCTACAAAAGTTGCAAAATTAAAATCTTCTTTTGCTGTTCTATCAGATAACATTCTTAAAACTTCTGGGGATATTCTTCTTTCTTCAAAAGAAAATAATTTTAATTCTTCAACATCTTTAAAAGTAGGATCGGCAGCTATCTCATGACCAGTCATAAGCCATGACCAATAATCTGAAAGACCTTCCGAAAGCGCATTGAGCATTAAAAAATTATAACCCTTCGGTCCCTCTTGAATTCTTCTAACGTCTTGCCTAAAAATTTTATCTTCATCCTCCGTCAATCCACTAGCAGATAATTTTGCAACAGCAGGATCTGAGGCTGTCAGATTATTAGCAACAATACGATTTTTAATAATCTCCTGCCTTCTAGTTTCAATTTCTTCGTTCATACCAAACAGAACAAGCTCATGCGGTCTTACTAAACGTTCAAATATTGCATGAAAATGCTCGTGTGCAATAAGACCAAGATTCAACGGCGCAGGAACATGACTGTTATCAAATTTATATACGACAATGCGATCATAGCCCGGCATATAGGCTAAATTATTTTTCCAAAACCTTGATACACCCTCTGAAGATTTAAATGGCTCAGTTTGTATGGAAAGAACTCTTGGGAAGGTGAGCAAACCATTAAGACCAACAGCCTTATCAAACTTAAGAAGTTGTTCCATATTATAATAAAGCCCATAGTACATCATCGTGTTTGTATCCATTGGCATTAGCACTCCCGAGCTATTCACGCGATAAATTGCCCTAGGGATTTGATCTTCTATTTTTGTAGGGTAAAATTTAGAGTTAATTCGAATTTTAATCTGAGAACTTTCAACTGTGACAGGATCTTCTAAAGTCTCCAAAGTTCTATCGACAAACCGCCCCTTCCCATTTTCATCATATTCCAGGAGAGTCACTTTATAGGGTTTTTGTTCTTTGGAAGAAAATGGATTATTACATGCACCAATTCCGAAAATCGTAATAAAAGTGAGTAATAGTACGTTCCAATGCATTTGAGGATCCTTTATGGTGTTACGTCTTATGCAGAGCTTGAGCCAATCTAAGGGCTCTCATATATTCAAGAATAAACCTTAAGTCATGAATTTTTCTGTATTTTATAGCCTTATGAGGAGGTCACTTTTTAGTCACAGAGCCCAAATTTGTTGCCAATTTTAGCTAAACTTCATAGAGTGCATAGCTCATGACAAATCAAGCAAATCCAATACTTAAAAATCTCAATCCCGAGCAACTCAAAGCTGTCGAGACGCTAAACGGCCCTTTACTTATTTTAGCCGGAGCTGGTTCAGGAAAAACTCGAGTTCTTACTCATCGAATCGCAAATATTATTTCTCAAGGACTCGCGCAACCTGAAAATATTCTAGCAGTGACATTTACAAACAAAGCAGCAAAAGAAATGCGAGAGCGTGCTCACAATCTACTACACCAACTTGATTTGAGAATTTATTCTCAGCCACATATTGCCACGTTCCACTCTTTTTGTGTCCAAGTCTTACGAGCGTATATTCATATCTTAGACTACAATCCATCGTTTACAATTTATGATCGAGGAGACCAAATCTCTCTTGTAAAAAAAATATTCAAAGAACTTAATTACGATACCAAAGTTTATTCGCCCCAGGCATTCCTTTCTACCATTAATTCTGCAAAAATTTATGGAATATCTCCACATGAACTGCTTAAAGAAGCTGTGCATGCAATAGACAAAAAGATGGCAGAAGTTTATAAGCTCTACGAGCAAAGAATGAAAGAGGCGAATGCTCTCGACTTTGATGATCTCATTCTAAAAACAATTGAGATCTTTGAAAAAAATCAGGAAGTTTTAGATTTTTATCAAACTGAACTTAAATACATCATGGTAGACGAGTACCAAGATACAAGTTCTGTGCAATACAAATTAATTAATCTTTTATCAAACAAGCATAGAAATTTATGCGCTGTAGGAGATGAAGATCAATCTATTTACTCTTGGCGTGGCGCTAATATTGATAACATTATGAGTTTTGAAAAGGACTACCCCGAATCACAAGTAATCAAACTTGAAGAAAACTACAGATCTACAAAAACAATTGTTACAGCGGCCTCTCACGTTATTAAAAACAATTCTCAAAGGAAAGACAAAACGCTTTTTACTAACAATAAAGATGGTGATAAAATTTTCGCAAAGGAAGTTCAATCTGAATATGAAGAGGGAAAATTCGTCGCGCAGACTATACAGTCCCTCATGCGTGATGATGGATCTCTTTCTTATGATGATTTTGCTATATTCTATAGAGCTAACTCTCAATCTCGCGCTATTGAAGAAGAACTGAAGTCTTACCGTATGCCTTATCAAATTATTGGAGGCGTGAAGTTCTACGATCGCATGGAAGTTAAAGATCTCATTTGTTATTTAAGACTCCTGCATAATCCTAATGATGATATTTCTTTTTTACGTGTTTTAAATACACCATCTCGCGGTATTGGCGACGTCACAGTTCAAAAAATTATAGAGTACGCCCAGCAAAATAAATTTACTCTACTCAAAGCTTCAAAAGAAATCTTAGATACAGGTCTACTGAACAAGGGCACCTGCAAAAAAATCGAAGGATTTTTGAATTTATATGTTTCCGCTAAAGTTCAAATGGAATCTCTAAGACCTTCAGATTTTATAAGAATGCTCATCGAACAGTTACAATATCCAGAGTACTTGAAATTTACCAGACCTGATGATTATTCAGATCGAATTGATAACGTAAACGAGCTGATTAACGTGATTGTGAAGTTTGAAAAAGAGCGCGGACAGGAGGCAACATTTGGACAATTTTTAGAGGAAGTTTCCCTTGTGTCTGACATTGATGATATGGACGAAAATCAAGCATCTGTTAAACTCATGACTTTACATGTTTCCAAGGGACTTGAGTACCCATACGTATTTATTGTGGGATTTGAAGAAGGGTTATTTCCATCTGGACAATCTCTTGATTCCCATGACTCGACTGCCATAGAAGAAGAACGACGATTATGTTACGTAGGAATGACACGAGCAAAAGAGAGATTATTTTTAAGTTTCTCTCGCAAAAGAATGCTCTGGGGCCAAGAACAAGCTAATCCCCCAAGTCGTTTCTTAAAAGAAATCCCTTCTCAATTTATTGATGTTCAATCACAAGTCAGAAGACCACAAACTTTTGCATCAAAGAATCAAGATTTTAACTTTAAGATGACAAGCCTTGATGATCCATTTCCAGATTATGAATCAAGCTATAGTACGTCTTCCCAATCAGAGGGAGAGTTTCAAAAAGGTTCTAGAGTTAAACATCCAGCATTTGGAGTTGGAACAATTACTCTTGTAGAAGGATCTGGAGATGATCAAAAGGTAAGTATTTTATTTGCAGGCCAAAAACTCAAAAAATTTATATTAAAATACGCCCGCCTCGAAAAAGTATAACGCAAATCTCAACCAAAAGGTACGGCGTACCTTTTGGCGTTTTTGAGAAGGTTCCACTCTTCTATGTAGTGATCGATGTTTTGTGGCTTTTTGATTTCTGTAGGATTCACATAATCTGCCACAACTCCATCAAACCCCTTGAAGGTTCGTTTTTCAGGAGATTTTGAAATTTCAAAGTTGGGCGTATATGAAACTTTCCCACCACCGTTTGGAACGTCAATACTCAAATTTGGCATTGCAAGCCCAGAAAGATTTCCCCACAGTTCTTTTTGAATTTGCAAAGAATCCTCAATTGAAGTTCTTAAGTGATCTGTTCCCAGTGATGGATCACACTGAAACATGTAGTAAGGCTTTACTCTTAAATACAAAAGACGTCTGGCAACAGCCTGAATCACAGCTTCATGATTATTAATTCCATTAAGTAAAACCATCTGATTCATCACAGGAACCCCATTATCTACACAGCGCTCGAGTGCCTCTGCGGCATCTAATGTGATTTCATTTGGATGATTAAAATGCGTCATCAAAAAAACAGGCTTATATTTTTTTAAAATTGAGACCAAGTCTGTAGTGATGCGATAGGGATTCACCACCGGCATACGCGAACCCACACGAATAATTTCTATGTGTTCAATTTTTCTGAGCTCAAAAAGAACTTTATCTAATTGTGCATCGGAAAGCGTTAGAGGATCTCCCCCAGATAATATTACTTCACGAATTCCTGGATGGCTTCGAATATAATCCAGTGATTGAGAGAACTCCTCAGAACTCAGAAAGGCCTGGTTATTTCCTGTAAATCTCTTACGAGTACAAAACCTGCAATACACCGTACAAAAATCTGTTACTAAAAATAAAACTCGATCTGGATAGCGATGTAATAACCTTGGTGTAACCGAATTTTTTTGCTCGCCAAGAGGATCCAGCATCTGCTGTGCTCCCGGCAGAGCTTCTTTAAAATCTGGAGTTTGGATAAGTCTCAGCGGATCATGTGGGTTTTCTGGATGAGCAAGTGTAGCGTAATACGGAGTCGTTCGAATTTGAAATAACCCTTGTGATGATTCAAATCCGCTCTTTTCTTCTTCTGTTAATTTGTATATTTTTGCAAAATCTTGAAGGTTTTTGAGAGCATTTTGTGTCTGCCAAGTCCACGCCTGCCACTTCTCTAGTGATACAGATTCAAATTGTCCGCGAGGGTATACGCGCTCAAACTCAAATTTCATGGGTTGGATATAGCTCATCTCAAAATGATATGTCGATCAAAAGAGTTGATATACAGCATTTCAATCGTTCAAATTATTGAAATTACATATCTATTTAGAACTACAAAAATAAGATGGCATCAAGAAGAGATCTGGACACCCTAAGGTATTGATATCACTTACTTTTTTATATCGCCTCAAAAATCTGATCAGACGTCTCAACAGCTGTCAAGGCATTAGGCACCTTCTCACGCTGAGATTCATAAGTCTTTTTATATACTTAGAGCTATTCAAGAGATAGCTACTTTGGCCTAGATCTTGGAATTGTAATACTTAGGACAAAGGGATTCCCGGTAAGGAAGATTATCTAGCGAAGATTATCAGCGGAATCTTATAAGGAGTACTATATGAAAAAACTGGCTATTAAAAACAATAAGCCCTTACATCTGGGATTCTTGTTGGTGGCCTTATGCGCACTGACAAGCTTCAACCCGATGAATCTATATTCACACCTTGCTTATTTAGAGCAAGGAACCTTGGATCTAGCTGCAAGTACGCCAGAGCCAGAGTTAGACCTAGCGGCTGCTGACGCTGCAAAAGTAGCTGCTGAAGCTGCTGCTGCTGCCGGTGCTTCAACCTTAGATAGCGACTACACCTCAAGCGGTGACACTTATAATGTCAAATCATCTGCAACAGGTCTCGCTTATGATGTAGATGGAAATAAATTAAAAATTACCAAAATTGAGAAAGTTGCAAATGGCACAAGCTCCAAAACTCAAATCACATATGAAATCATTCCATCTGAGGCTCTTACAACTCAAGCCTCTACGTGCTCTGATTGCCGTGCTCTGATTGCGGAACAAAGAGTAGTGACTTTAGATAAAAGTTTTGAAGACTTTAAAAAAGATGTGAATGGCCAAAACGCAGCCATCCAAAACTTGCTTGCTGCTAGCTTTAAAGAAGTTTCTGATCAACTCATAACTTTACAAGAAGAAGCTGCAGATGTTGTGTGTGCAGACTTAGATTACAGAGAAGGAAAGAAGTGTTTTGAACAGCAATTTGAACTCGCTGAAGATTGTTCTCGCAGCAGCCGTAGATCGTCTAGAAGTTCACGATCATCAAAAGTTTCAGATAGAATTGCTAAGTGTGAAAACGCTCCAGATTTAGAAGATGTTGTTGAAGAGTTTAAAGATTGGGCATCATCTTTGGCTACAGAAGAAGATGGAATCTCTGCAAACAAAATTCGCAGACTTAAAGATGTATCACGCAATAGAGAAGTCGCAAAATTTATTGATCATCTTCTTAAATTCAAAACAAACCATGAACAGTGGATGACTTACAACCGTACTTTTAAACGTGAAATGAATGCCCTAAGAGCAGAGATTGAAGATATTGATAATCAAATTCGCCAGAACCCACAAATGCGTCAGCAGCTTGCAATCCGTAGAAAGCAGCTAGTGGTCGATGCAGAAGCAGGCGCTCAAAAATATCAACGTTCATTTAATGCTGCATTCACAGAAGAGTCTCAAGAAGATATCTTAGACGCCTCAGCTATGGTTGATGATTTGAGAACAGACTACCGAGATATCGTATCTGTTTATGACGGTATTTTTACTCAACAAAGACTTTTGGATCTTTCAGATTCAGCACTCGCAAGTACTGACTCTGCAAGAGCAGCTCAACAAGATATCTCTGGTTTAACTCAAGCTCGCCAAAGCCGTGGATACATTGAAGGCTTTGACTACGATTCATTAAGACAGAGCTTTACTTATCAAGGCGATATGAACCAAAACGGTCAAAGAAATTACAACGCTGCAGATCCATATATGACTCAGTATCAGCCGCGAAACGGACAAATTCCTCCACAAAGAATGTCTCAAGGTGGAAGAAACTGGAATCAATGGAGAGGCGGACCTCAACAACCTCCAATGATGCAACCTCAACCTTGGCAGCAACGCCAACAGCCAGGTCAACCATGGGCCTTTAACCAAAGACCTCCAATGCAACCACAGCCTTGGCAACAACCTCCACCTCGCTATTAATTTTTTTAGAAATGACACCTGTGTAGGATGCACAGTTTAGTACCAACCCTAGAAACTCCTTAGTCCTGAAAGGAGAGCCCTCAAAAGCTCTCCTTTCTCTTTTTTAGGTGCCAGGCACTTGGAAACGTTTTTCAAAAAATGTTTCCAAGTGCCTGGCACCTAAAAACAAAAAAGCCCCGGGGGTGACCCCAGGGCGACATCAGCTACATTCACTTCGTCTCATGTAAGTATCAGAGGTGCCGTACTAAATACGAATCTAAGATGATTAGAAGCTAATTGCAGCTTTTGTCATTATTGCATAAGCGTCTTCTGTTTCATTAGGGGATAGAGGATTGCCAGCAAAGGCCTTACCCGTAAATAAATATCCTGTATCTAACTGCAAAGTCACACGGTCGTAGGGTTTATAATAAAATGAGAAATCAAGCTCATACCCCAAGTCTTTGTCTTGGCCACTATACTGTTCTTGTTCAAGCTGAGCCCACAAGAAGCGCCCTTTCATTCCAGACTTATCGCTCCATCTCCAATGCACGCCTGGAGCTATAAACATTGCATTTGAGAGATAACCAACATCTGCTTTTTGACCATTCGTAGTTGCACGAATGTAATTTTCATTACCTATATTGTCGCCAGTCGCAGTATTGCCAAGCATGTAATTAAACATGATTAAGCCGACATCAAAATTTCTATCAACAAGAAAGCCCTCATAGTCCTTTGAGCCTCTATCATCACCACTTATCAAGCCAGCTTTAAGATCTACATCCATAGATCCCTTTGACTCATACTTAATTTCTCCAACCAAAGCATTAGCTTCGATATCGATTGAATCTCCACCTGCCGTTTGTAAACCAGAAGACCCTGATTGCATTGCTGTTTCCAACTTAACAACAACTGGTCCTGCACGCTTCTTCACATATAAACTAAATGTTTTTACATCTAAAGATGAAGCCGTTGAAACTGTAGAGCCAGTCTGATTGTAGATATCTGTTGCCGCTGTAACATCCATACCACCTGGATTTGATTTACGAATTGTGTACATGAGTCCGATATCTAAATCTGTATCTAAGTTTTCATAACCAGCTTGTAGCATCCACTCCTGAACATCATCATCTAATTCCGCATCACCCTCGCGAATTTTTGCATACATTGGAAATAGATAAAGGTTTCCAAAAATAAGCTTATAGCCTACTAAATCTCTTGTATCAAACCAGTGATCGAATTCACCCTTACCAGAATTATAAGTTAACCCTGTCCCAAAGTGCACGGGAGCGCGACCCGCAATAAAATAACCAAACGGATTTGCATATGTAAGATAAAGCTCGTTAACAACCAAAGTTTCAGATTCAAGTTCTCCTGAGCCATGCTTTTGTTTGGATGTTGATGAAGCCATTGTATCGCTTCCACCAAAAAACTCTCCAACACTAGAATTTGGGTAACTTGAATTATTAAAAATATCAAACCGTGAATGAATCACAATTCCATCTCCAGCAATGAACTGGGGATTTAAAATTAAATGGTGGCTCAGAAAAGAATATTCATTGGAATCATTGCTAAGCCCAGGATTCTTAACATACTGACCTTCTAACAAATATCTTCCAGACCAATTAATATCACCGGCCTTAAGAAATCCTGCGAATGCAATTGCAAATACTAATACGAACTTGGATAAAACTTTAATCATAGCTTGTCCCATGGTTTCTATCTTTATCTACTAAAATCTATGCTTCTCATGTATAACCACTTGATTAAACATGAGAAATGACACTTTGTGAGAGAACTCTAGGGACACTGCGGTGATGAGTCAAGATGAACTTACTATTTTGTCACAACGCCGATGATATCCGACTCAGACAAAACAAGATAATTTTGACCATCCAATTGAATTTTAGAGCCCGCATATTTTGCGAACATCACGCGATCACCTGGCTGAATATCAACAGGTCTTAACGCACCCTTTTTACTCCTAAAACCAGGTCCAACTCTCAACACCTTGCCTTCAAGAGGTTTTTCTTGGTACGCATCAGGAATAAATAGGCCACCCTCTGTTTTAGAAAAGCCATCACTCTGTTCGATAAGAACTCTGTCT
>CAUJDY010000051.1 GCA_963169805.1 Bdellovibrionota bacterium
AAAGCCAAACCTATGCAGGAACTTTATACGCTGTTAGATAAGATTAGAAGTGCGGAAAGCACAGTCCTAATTCAGGGTGAAAACGGTACCGGTAAAGAACTTATAGCAAAAGCAATTCACTACAACTCTCCTAGAAAAGACAAGGCATTTGTTATTCAGAACTGCTCTGCTTTTAATGACAATCTTCTTGAATCAGAATTATTTGGTCATGCAAAGGGATCTTTTACTGGTGCAATAAAAGATAAAAAAGGTCTTTTTGAAATGGCTCACAGAGGGACATTCTTTCTGGATGAAATAGGCGATACGTCCCCTTCTATGCAAGTAAAACTTTTGCGAGTTTTACAAGAAGGCACATTTCTACCTGTGGGAGCTACAGAGCCCAAAAGAGTAGATGTCAGAATTATTGCGGCTACAAATAAAGATTTAAAAGATATGGTTGAAAAAGGTCTCTTTAGGGAAGATCTTTACTATAGATTGAACGTTATTAATCTTCGTGTTCCACCTTTAAGAGAAAGAAAAGAAGATATTCCAATTCTTATTGATCATTTTCTTGAAAAAGCAGTTAAAGAGGGTGAACCAAAAAAGATTATTACGAAGCGTGCAATGGAAAAAATCTACGACTATCATTGGCCTGGAAATGTGAGAGAGCTTCAAAATGAAATTGAAAGACTTGTTGTACTTGCAGGACCAGAAAACAAGATCAACGCTGAACTCCTATCACCTAGAATGCTTGAAGATAGAAATGTTAACAAGGTTCAGGGAGCAAGATTACAAGGTAAGCTCAAAGATGCTCTTGAAAATCTAGAAATCGAGATGATTCGCGAGGGCCTAAGAAGAACAGGCTGGAACAAATCTAAGCTTGCTAAAGAACTTGGAATTTCTAGGGCTGGGTTAATTATGAAAGTAGAGAAATACGGGCTCGATAAACGCCGTATGCTCAAATAGACTAAGTATCTAATATTACATTGTTTTTATAAAATAGACGCCTTAAAAGGGCGTCTATTTTTTTTGCACTTCTCATAATCTTTTCAACCACTTAGATTCCGAAGGATATTCAACTCCGCTTGAGATAGAACTGCTTTTGTTCCACACAAACAAAACTTACGGGGATGGTTAAATGACAATTTTTGAAGCTACTCAAAGAGTTTCAAATATCGTTAAAAGTAAATTTGGATGTCATATTGAGTTTCACTATGCACCACAATTTAGCACTCAAAAAGTGAACGACTCTATTGTTAGCCACTTTGAAACTTTATCCAGAAACTTGGGTGCAAAATTTGTGATTTCTAAGGGTGTCATACTTGTACCTATTTTTGTAGAAACAGAAGTATTTGGATGTATAGAAATTAAAGGCGGAGATCTACTAAACCCTGACCTTTACGATGATTTACACATTCTATTAGATTCAACTTTAAGAGATTTCATAGTTAAAAAAGAACTTCTTCGCAGACTAAAAATTGAAGAAGCAGCCCTCCTTAGCCACCAAGCTAACAATGTTATTCCTATCTTTAAGAAAAAAGAAAATTGTGACGCTAAAAATATTTTTAATTTCATTAGCCATAGAGATGAGCCACTCAAAACAGCGCTTTTTATAAGTGGTAATGATTACTCAAGAATTCGAGACCTTGCGGTGGATATCCATTCTCTTATGAGTCGCAATAGCTTTGTGCCGTATTCTATATTAGAAATTAAAAACTCTTTTATGGAAGAAATGGCTCAACTTGGCCATATCACAATATTCGTACCTGAGATTATAGATTTACCTGCTTATGAAGTAGAGGATATCACTAACTACCTAGAAAAAAATATTACCCCTTCTTGTCCATTCTTGATTATTTCCTCTCAAAAATCACTCGATGACCTTGAAAGTGAAGCTCTTATTCCAGAGAAGCTAATTCAAATTCTAAAGAGATTTCATCTAGAGCTAAATGATGATGTTTTTGATGGTAGCCGCCCTACAGATATTTGGAACAACAATCCTTCCCCAGAAATACACTAAGCACCAGCAGACCTAGGCGTTTATCTTATATTTCTTGTTTTAAATTCCGTTTTCTGTCAGCATTTAGCTATGACATTAATAGAAGAAAATAAAATCAAGGATTTGGGATTTTATAATTTTTTGTCTCAAGCTCTAAAGAGTCCACAGTTTCAGGTATTCCAACTCGCTGGAGATGCCTCCAGCAGAAAATACTACCGAGTTGTACAGGATGAAAAGTCTTGGGTTCTCATGTTGTGGGAACCGTTTAGTGAGAAAACAAACGACTACCCTCTTTTAAGTATCTTAGAACATTTCGAAAAGCATGATATTCATACGCCTAAAATTATTGCTAAATCTCCAAAAGAAGGTCTTTTACTCCAGGAAGACTTGGGTGATTTAACGTTAGAGAGAAAGTTTTGGGAAAATCAAAATCAAGAGCTCAGTCTTCCCTTTTATAAGATGGCTATTGATGAAATTATAAAAATTCACTATCCAGCCTCTCTTAATAAAACAGACTGCGTTGCCTTTAAAGTTGCATTTGATATCGAAAAATTCACATGGGAACTCAATTATGCACTAAAATATTTATTGCAAGAGCTCTGCGAGATCTCTTTTTCTGATTCAGAACTCAAAGCGCTACATACTGACTTTAATACCATTGCCTCTATTCTTCATAACGAGCCCAAATTCATTTCGCATAGAGATTATCACTCAAGAAATTTGATGATTAAGCATGGAAAAATGAGAGTCATTGATTTTCAAGATGCTCGAATGGGGCCAGTACAGTATGATTTGGTTAGTCTACTCAGAGACTCATATGTCGATTTAAACCCTGATATTGCAGATCATATTATGAAATACTATCTCTCAGAAAGATCAAAGCACTACGAGCCTATAAAAGATCTTAAGCATTTTGATATTATTTATGAAATTCAAAGTGTACAGCGCTGTTTTAAGGCCTGCGGCAGCTTTGCCAGTTTTTATGTTATGAGAAGTGACACAAGATACTTGAAGTATCTTACAAAAACTCTAAAACAGGTTCGAGCTAGTTTAGCTAAAACTAAGCAGTTTCAAAATTTTTCAGAATTATTAGAAAAATATAAGGTTTATGATAGAGAGTTCATTGAATTATGAATTTACTAATCTTATCAGCGGGCTTGGGAACTCGTCTCAGGCCAATTACAAATAAAATTCCAAAGCCTGCCCTCCCTATACTTAATGTGCCAATGATTTTTTGGAATACAATCTACTTTGAACAGTCGAATTTTAAAAATCAAATCGTCAACACCTTTCACTTAGAAGAAGTTTTACGTAATAAACTTTCATCATTTGAGCATAATTTTATTTTTAGCTCTGATGGCAAAGAAGTCCTAGGAACGGGCGGAGGAATTTCAAACAACGAAGATGTCCTTATAACTTCATCTCATTTTTGGACTATTAATGGTGACGGATTTTTCTTATGTGATGAAAATTTTGTTCAGTTAGCTGAAGCAAGACACATGGAATCAAAAGCCCTTTGTACACTCGTTGTATGTGAGCATCCCGGAGTAGGAGTTCAGTTTGGTGGCGTCTGGGTAGATTCAAACGAAAGAATTATTTCAATTGGCAAGACAAAACCAAAAGAGGCATCTAAAGGATATCACTTTACAGGGTTTAGAATTCTATCAAGTGATATATTTAATCATTTACCAAAGCGTGGACCTCATGAACTTTTTGATACACTCAATCCACTGATTCAAAGCGGACATAAGATTGAGTTTCTTAAGGTAACCGGCGATTTCTTTGAAACAGGAAACGAAAAAGACTTTATAAATACCAATCAAACAATGATTGAATTCATCAAAAATAAAAAATATCAGACCATCATAAATAAAGTTTTAAAGAAATACTCTCCAAACAGCAAACTCAATCCTCAAGAATTTTTAATTAAATTTGAGACTGCAAATGCACCAAAAGATTTATTTTGCGATGATCGTTTAAGAATTTTTGAAAAAACCCACTTTGAGGGTTTTTTCATCTCTGGGAAGAATGTAACCGTTCGAGAGTCTTGCGATCTAAAGAATGTCGTTATTTTAGATAACACTGACATTCCCGCTCACTCAAATTTCTCTGATAGCATCATCTATTAAGGTGCCAGGCACTTGGAAACGTTTTTCTAAAACGTTTCCAAGTGCCTGGCACCTTTTAGGCATACTAATTGCTCTAAGTAATGGTCTATGAAAAGAATTAATTTTAAAGAAGAGCTCTACTTCCACCTGTCCGGTAACCGGAAAGATCCGGATCCGTTTCAAGTAAATCCAGATGTAGTATGGAATTTATTTAATATTCATATTCAAATAATAAATGAATTTCACCAAGTCACCCCTATTTGCTTTGTTATAATGCCAAATCACTTCCACTTGCTATGTAAATTCCCTTCTCTTGAAATTTTAGAAGAATCAACTCATTACTTAAAAGAGAATTTTTCTAAAAATATTTTTTCTGCTAATCATGTCTGTGGATATAGTTCTTTTTTTAAGAGAAGAATTTTAACTTACACAGATTTTCAAAACCTTTACAAATATATTTACAGAAACCCAGTTGAGTCTGGCTTAGCAAAAAGGGCTGAAGAATACAGATATAGCAGCTTGAGGGATATTCTTAATTGTAAATATCCAACCCTCTACAAAGACCCGTTTCATATTATCTTTGATGAAATAAGGGTTTTAACCTGGCTTAATCATAAAATTCAAAATTTATATATTAGTTACCCAAAGGAGTAAAAAAATGGCCAGACGAAAACTTATTTTAACCGATTCATATCCTTACCATATTACAATAAGAACCAATAACTCTGATTTTTTTCAACTTCACATGTCTAGCTGTTGGAGTATTTTCAGGACAGAACTTGTTAAGGTTATTGAAAGATACAACTTTGAAGTACATTCTTTTTTACTCATGAAAAACCATTACCATCTGCTCGTATCAACACCTGAGAAAAATATCAGCAGAGGATTAAGATTTTTTCACACTGAAGTAAGCCGAAAAATTGGTTTTATAACAAAAAGACAAAATCATCTTTTTGGCAACAGATATTACTGGAAGTTAGTTGACGATGAAAAATACTATCAAGATGTATTAAAGTATATTTTTAGAAACCCAGTCGATATCAACTTATGTTCTCGAGTCCAAGACTATAGGTTTTCAACATTATACGAAGATTTAACAAAAGAGCCAAATCGCATAATTACCAAAAAATTGATTGATGACATAAATCCGTCCGACCCATCTCTTTTAGATTGGTACAACACTCCGTAAAGGTGCCAGGCACCTTTTAAAGCTTTCTGTAGGAGAGTGCTTTTGTTAGAAACCCGACCCTCTTTCCAATAAGCTCTGTGTTCATAGTGGGCACAAGCGACTCCATTGATGTTTCGATATAGTTTTTATAAAATGGCTCGTGAAAATCTTTTGGAAAATCCCGTATTGCCCAGTTCAACTTTTCATCATCATTCATTTGAATGGAATCAACAATTCCCATATAGCCGCTGGTCTTCAGCACTCTAATAGACTCTTCAATCACTTTTTTTCTAACTTCCTTTGGCAACTCATGAAAAAGATAAACACTAAAAACAGCATCAAAAGTTTCATTCTTGAATGGCAAATTCTCACCTTCTGCTTGTAGAAAATTGATGTTTGAGTAGTCCTTTAAATTTTCCTGTGCTTTTTTTAGATAAGCATCGCTAAGATCTATACATGTTATTTTAGCTTCAGGAAACGCTTTGACTACAAACTCAGTTGCCGAACCAGTACCTACAGCTATTTCTAAAAAATGTAATTTTCCAGACGTTTTATAGTTTTGTAAATGTTGTTTCAGGTCTTTTAAAAAAATACGCCTCATGGCTTGAGATGTTCCCTTAAATAATAACTCCACTTGATGATCATATATTTCAGCTGAATTCTGAGATAAATACCCATCTGTCTGAAAATGAAAATTTCTTTTGTAGTATTCTGGCAGATCCTCCGCATATCTCTGCGCATCTTTAGAAAACGATTTCGTCTTTCTTTGAATTTTTCTAAAAATGACCTTTACTGCATCCGCATAAACCTTGCCCAACGTACTTAAGTGTGTGAGTGGTTTTTTTGGAGTTAAAACACTTACCGGATAAATTTTGTCTTCTATACATTTAGAGTCAAATTCAAACAAATCTCCCACTGATTGCTTGAGGTATTCTACATCAGCTTGAGTTACTTGATGTCTTTCTTTTTCTTTAACAAGTAGATTTGCAGCAATTAGCGGCAGCGATTCAATAAAATAAATACCAGACCTTAAGTGTTCATACGCCTTTATAGCCTTTGATAACATATTCGTCTCAACTTACCTCAGCCTTTAATATTGAGGCTGGTTTTATTTTTATAATCTTAAACGAAGCAATAATTCCAATTACCATAGTTAACACCACAACGCCCATCAGTGTATAGAGAATTGTCGGGATGCTTAATGTAAACACTCCCTCAAATATATAGTAGGATATTCCATAACTCACAAAAACACTCAGAAAAGAACCTACTGCTCCAGCTAGAAATGTTAACAATATGTACTCATTTAAAATGTAAGCAAGTAACTGCTTACCGCTTCCTCCTAAAACTTTTATCATAGAAAATTCGTATCTGCGTGTCTCTAGGTGAGTTCGAATAATTGAGAACAAAATTATGTAGCCAGCAATAAGCGCCAAAGCAGACATCAACTCTAAACTCCAGCTCATCTGATCTGAGGTTTTAAGAGTATCCTCTACAACTCTTGAAACATCTAGAGTTGATACGTTTGTAAATGCTTGGGTGATTTCCTGCTGGATCTGTCCTTTTTGTTCGATTGGTAGTTGCGGAACTGAAGCAATAAAGGTCTTTGGGGCATCATCTAGTACGCCGGGCTGAACCAGCATAAAAAAGTTTGGCTGAAAAGTAGTCCACTTAACTTTTCGGATATTTATGATTCTGCCCTCAATTTCAATTCCTTGAATATCGAACGTTAATCGATCTCCAATTTTAAGGCCCATTCTGTCTGAGTAACGCGTTTCTATGGATATTTCAAAAGGCACTCCGCTATTAAAATCATATCGGCCTGAAAACCCCTTTCCCTCAATTATTTCCTCTGACTCAGACAACTGATCTCTGTAAGAAAGATTGACACCGCGATTCCGAGATCTCGCCTCACGCTCTTCCTCTCGTGTTTTGAATTCAGAACTTTCGATTTTTCTTTCATATAACTCGTCATTTATTTTTATAATCCTAGAGCGTATTAGAGGAGAAACAGACATTGGATGAATTGTCTTTGATTTTAGATAATCTAAAAATTTTTGAATTTGATCATCCTGTATATCAAACATAAAAAGTGATGGCGTTTTAGATTTTGACTCAACTCTAAATTCATTTTGAAGACTATTTTTGAGTTGAGGCAATAAATTAATAAGCATGGTGCCCAAGCCTATGCTCACAAATACAGAAAGTGCTGCCATTTTATTTCTAGAGATACTTAAAAGGCCGTATTTGAGATACCAACTGGATAATCCTTTGGCTAGCTCAAAGAAGCGAAACAGTAACCCTCCCAGGGCAATCATAACTGCTATAACAATTAGAAGTACAAAAACAAAAGCTAAACCTATCTTCCATGATTTAGCCTGTACTATTGAAAGTATGCAAAAAAATAAAAAAGCAAATATATACACCCAATATGATTTCATAGATGATTTTATTTGACCGTTTTCCCCCGAGAACAATCGAGATGGTTTTTGCTTTAGCACTTCGAGTATCTGATGCAACGAAGTTAAGACTCCTCCAAAAAGAGCCACACCAGCACATATAAGAACAGTTTGAACCTGAATCATCGGCTGAAGCTGAAACGTAGATATTTGAGATAAAAATTTTGCAAACACTGGATTTAGTATGTACGCAACTAAAAATGATGGAATCAATGCCAATAGACTTAATATCATGATTTGAGCTACATAGATTTTAAACACCTGAGTCGCCGTTAGCCCTAGCGCTCTGAAAATTGCGATTTGTTTTACCTTTGAGTTTAGATAGAGCCTAAAAAGGTAAGCTCCTCCCATACTGGACATGAAGAGACCAACAATTGCAACTAGACCCAAAAAATCAAATAAATAATTTAGCTGTCTACCTGCCTCTTCAGACGCCGTTTCAGGCGTGTCAATTCGAACCGCAGGGTCAGGTATTTCTTTATATAGACGCTCAACGAGCTCAGCTACAGAAGTATTTGTATCTTTTAATTTATACAAAAATAAATGTGTATATGTACTTCCAAATTGAATGAGTTCTGTAGCATTTAGATCCTCTAAATCTATAAACACGCGAGGAGCTAATGTTGCCGCTCTAAATGTTTGAGTAGAATCTTTTTGAATAACTTTTTGCACTTTAAAACTCTTCTTCCCTAACTGGATTGTTTCTCCTTCAGCTAGGCCCATTTGAGTTTGAAGATCTGCCGATATCCAAACATTGTTTTTAAGTGATCTTGCATCTCCGCTTTGCATTTTTTCACGAGATGAAAATTCGATAGACCCATAAAATGGATAAAGAGTATCAATTGCCTTAACAAGAACAAGACGAGTTCCTTTATGAGAGTTCATCATTGCAAAGAACTCGTAAGCCTCACTTTTTATGGCTGTCTCTGAAATTACATTTTGTACTTTTTCTTGCTCTTGATCTGAAATTTTTCGTCTCGCCGAAATAGTAAAATCTGCAGATAGAATATTTTTTGCATTTTGCGCAACCTCTCGGTTGAGTGCATATTTGAATGTATCTAAAATAAAAAATCCGCTCAACCCAAGAGAAAAACTCATTATAAAAAAAAGTGAAAATCTCCAAGATCTCCAGATGTCTTTTGTGGCTTGAGTTAGGATCACTTAAGTACCTCAAGCAATTTTCCAGCCTCTAATCTAAAAACTCTTTGACAACGAGCAGCTAATACTTCGCTGTGTGTAACAAATAGAGTCGTTATTTTATATTTTTGGATGACATCAAAAAAACTATTCAAAACTGACTCGCCTGTTTTTGGATCTAGGTTTCCACTCGGCTCATCCGCCAAAAGAAGCTTTGGCCGCGTCAGCAAAGCACGAGCAATTGCAACACGCTGACACTCCCCTCCACTAAGTTGGCTTGGAAAGTGGTTCAGTCTATGCCCTAACCCTAACTCTCCTAAAATCTCACGAGCAGAAGATTCGGACTCTTTTCTTTTTAATATCTCAGCAGGCAGCATGACATTTTCGAGTGCAGTCAGATGTGAGAGCAGATGATACTGCTGAAAGACAATACTAATATTTTCTGCGCGATACTTTGTTTGTTCTGTTTCTGTAAGAGCACAAATATTAACTCCATTTATTTTTATTTCTCCTTCGTCAGGCATCTCTAAACCTGAAACTAAAGATAGAAAAGTAGACTTGCCAGATCCAGACTCCCCCAGTATTGCAATGATCTCTCCGTCATTTAAATTTAAATTTAGTGCTCTTAAAACCTGAATTTGAGTATCGCCTTGTTGAAAGTTTTTTTTGAGATTTGTAATTTGTAAACTCACAGATATTCCTTTATTGATTCGTATACTTTGTTTGCAATAATTTTGTGTCCCTCTTCATTGGGATGTATACCGTCTGCTAAATTATATTTTGGATCTCCTGCTACTTGATCTAATATAAATGGCACCAGTGGTAAGTTATGTTTCTTAGATAAATCAGCATACATTGACTTAAACTGACTAGAATAATCTTTTCCGTAATTAGGAGGCATATAAAGCCCTCCCAATATTGTTTTTATTTTATTTTGCTTTAGAATTTGAATTGCTTCTTCCAAATGCTTCTTGCTTTCAGAAACTTTAAGCCCTCTAAGTCCGTCGTTCGCTCCAAGGATAAGCATTACCAAGTCTGGCTTGCTTTTTAGAACCCAATTAACTCTTCCTTTTGCAGAGGCTGTTGTTGCCCCACTGATGCCTGAGTTAATCACTTTCCATTGATTTTTAATTTTTTCTTGTAATACTGCTGGAAAAGCACTCTCGCGCGCAACCCCATAGCCCTCAGTCAAAGAATCTCCGATGATGACAAGTGTTTTTGTTTTTGCCCAAACGCTAAGAGAAAATATAAAAAATGATATTAACAAAATTTTTTTCATAGTTATACAGTACCAAATTGTGAACTCAGATAGGTATCTGATACTTATAACTCTGCCAATGCGTCAAAAGAAGTGTTAGGAGAAGTTGACGTTTTTAATTAGGGTACCTCCTAGTTTGGCACGACGATTTGAACCAAAGTCCCTTTATTTTCTTTTGATATGACGTTTACTTGGCCACCAATTTTTTCTACTGTTTCCTTTACATACGATAATCCCAAACCCTGCCCTTCTAATTTGCCAAAAGTGAATCCTCTTTGCCCTACATGGGTTTGAATATCTGCAGGAATTCCCTTGCCATTATCTTTTACAGATATGACAAAATAGTTTTTAAAGTCTTTGATATCAATCTCTATGGTTCCCTCATTGTTTTCAAAAGATTCAATAGAATTATTGATTAAATTAGAAAGCATTCTTGAAAACACATCTTTATTTATATTCTTCATAACTTTATCCTCCCCGGATTCAAATACGTACTCAATATTATGGTTCATATACTCAAGCGTCTTTTGCTGAATTATCAAGCGAGTCATTTCTGTGAGGTTTGTCTCTTTTGCTGAGTTTGACTGAGAAGGGGTTGAAAGCTCCATAGAAATGGACTGTATTCTCTCGATTGCATCCATGATGATACGCTTTGTTTTTTCATCCTGAGTTTGCAGGTGTGAAACCGCCACCTTTAGCGATGTTAGTGGAGACTGAATATCATGAGCGACTTGCCTCACTAATATATTGTAGCTTTCTACATCATTAACTTTTTTAGTTAAGGCTTCGATGGCTCTGTTTAGAGAGTTCACTGGAAATTCGACGACATTATTTATATTCAATGGTTGCACCTTAAGTTTCCCCTGTTTTTAATTCTGACTCTTCATAAAGCAAGCCAGAGGCCAAGGGATTTGGTGTTAAAAGAACTCCAGACTTTTGCATATTAGAAGCAAACTCCAGTAACATTTATAGGATTCGCTTAAAAAGCAGGCTAATTGTAACCTCCTGTATAGGTTCTTTTCGCTCCTTATATTTTTTATATGGAGACAGATCGACATCCTAGGTGCCAGGCACTTGGAAACGTTTTTCTTTTTTGTTTCCAGGTGCCTGGCACCTAGAAATGGTTTCAGTGTTGTATAGACAAAAAGCGCAAGGGCCATATATGAGTAGCCATCTAAAATATAAAGCATATGAGCTTGGCCCTGCGTGCATTACATGGTTTCGCTATAACTTTTAACTCTTTGTAGGAGAATACAAAATGAAACTTCAACTCACCCTAGCAGCCTGTCTATTAATGACAGCCGCTTGTTCCAAAAACAAAGGCACGCCTCAATGTAACGGAGAAGCCTTATCGTCTTTTGCTACTGCCGTAGAATCTCATCAATACAATCAGCGCATACAGAGTTCAAATGCTGTGACGTTAGATGAAAAAACTGAAGCTGCAGAAAATTTAAAGACTGCTATTCAATCTTTCAATAAAAGCAGTGGCGGAACATGCCGAGCAACTATCGCAACTCCTAGAAACTGTGAAGTTATAGATTTATCAACAGACACTCTTAACCAAGAGTCTGTAAAAAAATATGCAGATAAAAACGCTATGCTCTATCATGGAACTCTTGATAATAAAGATGTTCTTATTGTGGAATCTGGATCTGCAACACTATCATGCCCAGAACCAGGGCCTGCTCCGGCACCCGCTGCTCTCGAAATTACAGAAGCAACAAGCTTAAATGAAATGATTTCTTCTTTTGAAAAACAATTTCATTTACCTGTAGATTTAGAATCTTACCCAGGCTATGGAGACGGAGAAGTTAATTCTTTATTTGGAGACGGGCAAAGTAGCGATAGCTCTTCTACAGATTATACTGAGCTTGAATTAAACCAAATACGCATGCTCTTACTAATCATTAGCCAAAGCAAAGGTATCCAAGATCTTATGAAAGATGTTGGCATAAAAGGAATTGAAATTTTAAATCCATACGTAAATAAAACAAAAGCGCCTTTCGTTACCCACGAAACAAAAGAGGGTAAACGAGTTAAGGTTGGCCAGTTGAAACTCTCTCTTCCACTCTACAGTACAGAAGATCAAATCATTGAAGCTCTTGCTGCAGGAGTTATTGAACATAAAGAAGGGACATCTGTAAAAGAAGAAGCTTTCTTAGATGAAGTTCAACCGCGCAAACACGAACAGCGTGAAACTGAACTTCGCAACGGAGACACGATTAAATTACAACCTCAAGAGACTTTTCCTGCTGACCCAGAAGTTTTAAAGCAAATGCGTGATGATAATAAACTATAATGTAATTCGACTTTAATTTTTTAGTTTTGGATGAGGTGGCGCCCGTGGAAACACGGGCGTTTTTTTATGTCTCTCAACTCATTCAAACTTTGCTCTTTATAAGATCCCCTGCTATATCATCTGTGTGGCTATACTGATCAATGCATATCAAATTACTAAATCCTTTACAGATAGACCTTTATTCAAAGGTCTTACATTTTCTATTGAGTCTGGAGATCGGATAGGCCTTATTGGTCCCAACGGTGCTGGAAAATCAACTCTCCTAAAAATTCTAGCAAGTAAAATGGAAATCGATGACGGCAAGCTCTCGCTACAAAAAGGTCTTCGAGTGGGATTACTTGACCAAGTCCCGCAGTTTCAAGAAGGAGCAACTATTGATTCCTCAATTATGGAGGGTGCAACTGATGCCTATGACTGGCAGGAACTTGCGAGGGCACAAGAGTTGATGGCAAAACTCAAACTAACAACAGATTACCAACCTCAAACACTCATTTCTGAGCTTTCTGGAGGGTGGAAAAAGCGGGTCGCACTAGCTAGAGAGCTCATGAAACAACCCGAGCTATTATTGCTCGACGAACCTACCAACCACTTAGATATAGAGAGCATTCTTTGGCTTGAAGAGTTTATAGCCACATCACAATTTGCAGTGATAACGATCACACATGATCGGCTTTTTTTACAAAGAGTTTCAAACCGTATATTAGAAATAGACCGCAGACACCCAAATGGCCTCCTCAATATTCAAGGAGATTACACTCACTACCTTGAAGTAAGAGAACAGCAACTAGCAGCACAGCAACAACATGAAACAAAACTCAGAAATACATTGCGCAGAGAAACCGAATGGCTCAGACGAGGAGCCAAAGCACGACAAACCAAGCAACAAGCTCGCATCCAAAGCGCTGCAGCTCTAGCAGATCAGGTTTCAGAATTAAGCTACAGAAATGAAAGCAAAACTATAGATGTCGACTTCAAGACATTTGAGAAAAACCCAAAGCGCTTAATTGAAGCCAAGAATATTTCAAAGTCCTACGACGGAAAAATTGTCATTGAGAAAAAATCTCTACTGCTAACTCCAAAAACACGAATAGGACTTATAGGGCCAAACGGGTGCGGAAAATCAACTCTCATTAAAATTCTGTTAGGTGTAGAGCAACCGGATACGGGCACCGTATTTCATGCCGAAAAGCTTGAGGTTTCCTATTTTGAACAAAACAGAGAAAGCTTAAATCCCAATATTTCTTTAATCAAAACCGTAGCACCACACGGGGATTACGTCAGTTACGCAGGACAAATGATCCACGTTAGAAGCTATCTTTCTCG
>CAUJDY010000052.1 GCA_963169805.1 Bdellovibrionota bacterium
GCACTTGGAACCGTTATACTAATTCGTTTCCAAGTGCCTGGCACCTTTAAGGAGATACTTTATGTTTATGAATGTTGCTTATGCTCAAACGTCTGCATCTGTAAAAGTTGAAACCGGAGCTTTACACGCAATAGCTTCTGCCAGCCCCGTTGTACAGCTTACTCTACTTGCACTCGTTGCTATGTCTGTTGTTTGCTGGGCAATCATTTTTCAAAAGAGAAAACAATTTCAAATTATAGAAAAAAGCGATGAGGAATTCTTAGACGTGTTTTGGAAAGCAAACTCGCTAGACGAAGTTTTTGAAGACGCCGATAAGTATATTGATAGCCCAGTTGCTCACTGCTTTAAGTCAGGATTTAAAGAGCTCCAACGGCTTGCTGATTCAGATCTTGCACAAAAACTTCCTGGATCTGCAGGAGAAGCTAACCCAAAACTTGTTGGTTTGGATAATATCACACGCGCCCTACGCAAAAGTACGGATTTAGAAATTGCAAATCTTGAAAATAAACTCAATTTCCTTGCCACAACAGGAAGCACCGGTCCCTTCATTGGACTCTTCGGAACTGTTTGGGGAATTATGGGGGCATTTCATAAGATTGGTGCAACAGGAATGGCAAGTTTAGCAGTCGTAGCTCCTGGAATTTCTGAAGCCCTTATCGCGACTGCGATTGGCCTGGCAGCGGCGATACCTGCAGTTGTTGCGTATAACCACTTCCTTTCAAAAATAAAAAAACGAGAACTTGAGCTATCTAATTTTAATTCAGACTTCTTGAACATTGTAAAAAGAAATTTCTTTAAGGAAAACTAAATCATGGCTATGTCCGCTGGTGAAGAAAAAAAATCAAGAATGGCTTTGAGTGAAATTAACGTTACACCGTTAGTAGATGTTATGCTTGTTTTGCTTATCATTTTTATGGTTACAGCTCCGATGATGCAGCAGGGACTTGAAGTTAACCTCCCAGAAACAAAAAATGGAGGAGTTGCAGTAGAAGAAGACCCTCTTGTTTTAGTCATACAAAAAAATAAAAAGCTTTCTATTGGAACAGCAAATATCTCTCTAGATGACTTAGGAAAAAAGGTTTCTGCAATTTTATCAACGCGCAGAAACAAACAAATTAATATTCAAGCAGACAAAGAAGTCGACTACGGAGTTGTGGCTCAAGCTATGGGTGAACTAAAAGCAGCTGGCATTAATAACATTGGCCTTATTACACTTCCAAGAGGAAATTAAATGACAATGGATTCTGAGCTTAAGCCCATGCTTCTGAAATCCGTAGTTTTTCACATTGCTATTGTTTTAATTTTCACTGTAAAAACCGTTTTCTTCCCCACTGATATTTCGGAGTATCAGGCCACCATTCGTGTCGATCTTGTTGGACTGCCAGAAAAAAAATCTCCTGATCAACCAATTGTACAAGAAAAACCCGCTGCTTCTGAAAAACTCACACCTAAACCCACAAGCACAGCTACAACTGACAAAAAAGAATCCAAAAAAGAATTATCCAAAGAACAAAACTCTGCGCTTAATAAGCTCAAAACTTTGACTGCTATTGAAAAGCTCAAAAACCAGCAAGAAGAGCAGAAGAAAGCAGCTCAAAACCAAATTAAAGGTAATGTGTTATCCCCAGGAACTGCTCTACGAGGACTAAACAAGTTGCAATTTGATGAATATATTGGCTCCATAGATGCTCACGTAAAAAACAATTGGGCTCTGCCGGAATGGATGCTTCAACAGCAACTTCGAGCTGAGGTTATGGTAAGAATAGATTCTCAAGGAAATTTAATAGAGCGTCGCTTTCTTAAAAAATCTGGAAATTCTGATTTTGATCAAAGAGTTTGGAGTGCTATTGAGAAATCTTCACCTTTTCCTATTCCTCCAGAAAAATTTGTCGATCTTGTAGGAGTTCAGGGCATTACTTTTGCTTTTCCAGAATAGTTTGTTTAAAATAAACTCTATTTGGGGGTCCTATGATGAAAGCTCTGTTATACATATTTTTATTCTTAGCAGTCTTAACTTCTCGCGCTGATGCTCAATCGAGCCCAATTTATATTAAAGTGGGAGATGCTAAACTTAAGAGAAGCTTAGTAGCTCTTCCACCATTCCAATTTTTAGGTTCACCAACGGTAAACCCAAACTATAGATCTGTTGGCCAGGAACTCAACACCGTTTTCTACAATGATTTAGATGTGAGTTCCTACTTTCAGTTCATCAACCCCAATGCCTATCTTGAAGACCCCGCAAAGGTTGGACTCAGACCCGCACCAGGAGAGCCAGGAGGATTTAATTTTGAAAACTGGAAAAAAATTGGTGCAGAATTCTTAGTACGAGGCGGATATCGCTTTGAAAAAGGAGATCTCTATTTAGAGGCCTACGTTTACTACGTAAGTGAGGCAAAAAATATTCTAGCAAAAACCTATAAAGGAACTTCAAAAGATGCTCGCCTAATTGCTCACACGTTTGCAAATGATTTGATTCAAGCACTAACTGGAAAAAAAGGATACTTTACCTCTAAAGTTGTCGTATCGTCAGATCGATCTGGTGGAAAATCAAAAGAAATTTTCATTATGGATTGGGATGCAGCCAACTTTACTCAAAAGACATTTACTAAAAATATATCTATATCTCCCAACTGGTCTCCAGATGGAAGACATATTATTTATACAACATACACCTTTCACAAGAATGCAAAACAAACCAACACAGACCTCCTAAGTTTGGATTTAATTACAAACAGAAAGTATGTTCTCTCTTGGCAAAGAGGTGTCAACTCCGGGGGAACATACACCCCTGACGGGAAAAATATTTTCTTAAGTATTTCTAATGGTGATAACCATGATATCTACCGCATTGATACAGAAGGAAAAAATCGAGCCCAAATTACCAAGGGTAAGTTTGGTGAACTCAATGTTGAGCCTTGTGTGAGTCCCGATGGAACACGTGTTGCTTTTTCATCAACGCGTGAGGGTAGCAAGCCCATGATCTACACAATGAATACAGATGGAAGTAGTATCAAGCGCGTAACCTATGCTGGTGATTATAACTCCTCGCCCAACTGGTCTCCTGTTGGAAAGAAGATCGTTTTTGCCGGACAAGACAAAACTCATTACGATATTTTTATAATGAATGCAGATGGAACTGGGCTAGAAAGACTGACGGATGCAAAAAAGAAAAATGGCAGACCTGCTGACAACGAATATCCGGTCTTTTCTCCTGATGGTAGACAAGTGCTGTTTACAAGTAACAGGACAGGAACATATCAGCTCTACTTAATTAATATTGACGGTACAGGAGAAAGACGTCTAACCTTTGATCAAGCAAACTATTACCAGCCGAAATGGCTCTGGAAATAAACAGCCTTAAATGGGGAGATAAGCAACTATGAAATCATTATGGACACGACTTATTAGTGTACTTGTTTGTTCTGCAGTTTTGATATACATCTCTGCTCATGCAACTAAAGAAGTTGCGCCCGCAGCAAAAGGAGATAAAAAAATGAAAGATGTATTTGCTATAATGGATACGACTGAAGGAAAAATCAAAATTAGACTCTTTGAAGATAAAGCGCCAAACACAGTAAAAAACTTTACTACACTTGCAGACGGTACAAACGTGACTCCTGGGTTAAGCGAAAAATTTAAAGGCAAAAAGTTTTACGACGGTCTAAAGTTTCATAGAATCATACCACAATTTATGATTCAAGGTGGATGCCCAGACGGCACGGGCATGGGTGGACCAGGGTATAAGTTTGCAGACGAAATACATCCTGAGCTCAAACATAAAGCATTTGTGCTATCTATGGCTAATGCCGGGCCTAATACAAATGGTAGCCAATTCTTTATCACAACTGTGGACACACCATGGCTCGATGGAAGGCATGCCGTTTTTGGCGAAGTTGTTGAAGGAAAAGATATTGTCCAAAAAATTGAGAAGCTTGGATCACCATCAGGTGCCCCATCAAAGCCAGTAAAAATTAACTCAGTGACTATTGAGAGAAATTAATAGTTCAATTCTTCTATTCTTAGATTTATTTTCTTCACTCGAATTAGAAACCAGAGGCCGCTGATCTGCATATGAAACTGCAGACAACAGCGCTGGTTCTAATTTGTGTCTTTTGACCATATAACGAACAATTGTAGCAGCTCTACCCGCGGCTAACTCCCAGTGGCTAGGAAATATACCACCAACTGACTCTGCATTATCTGTATGTCCTTCAATTTGAATTTGTTTTCCTGATTTTTTCAGAATATCACCTACTACGTCCAATGCTTTAAGAGCATCTGGCAAAATTTTCGCCGATCCTGGAACAAATAAACTGTTTGAGGCCAGCCCTACTCTGACACCTTCTTTATCATCTGCTAGAACCAATCCAGATTGCTTTATTTGTTCTTCAGTTAGTGAGTTATAAATCACCTGCCAAATGGCATCGCGCACTTCTGCCTTTGAAGCATACTTGTCGTTGAATACCTTAATAGGAGATTCAATGACAGATCCTTCTGTCTGCGAAAAGGGGAACGGCTGGCTCAAGACACCCTCTGCATTGGAGTTATAAATACCAAATGCCTGTTTAAAAGATTGCTCAAACTTAGCCATCTTCTCATTATCAGCCTGCGATGTTGCATACAGGACCGTGAAAAATGCAAAAAGCAGAGTGATAAAATCTGCATAGGATACGAGCCATCTCTCATGATTTTCTTGTTCGTCTTTATTTCTTTCCATCTTTAATCCCTAAGCGTTTGCTGATGGTTGTTGGTATTTTATTTTTTTGCTACCTACAAAAGACTTCATTTGTTCTTCAATTATGTAAGGATTGTAACCTTGGACAATACTTAAACATCCCTGCAATATCATTTCTTTTGTCTTTGATTCTCTGTGAACTATTCTTTTAAGTTTGTTGGCTAAAGGTATAAAAATTAAGTTAGCAGAACCAACTCCATACAAAGTGGCAACAAAGGCAACGGCAATTCCTGCTCCCAGTTTTGAGGTATCTGTTAAATTACTCATCACATGTATCAACCCCAGAACAGCTCCTAGAATTCCGATAGTTGGAGCAAAACCTCCGGCATCCAAAAATAATCTAGCACCTGATAACATTTTTTCTTCTTCATTTCTAATCTCTTCCTCAAAAACCTGTTTAATAACTTTGGGGTCTACTCCATCTATGACAAACTTCATAACAGAGGACATAAAGGGGTGGCTAAACGTATCTAACTTTTTCTCAAGAAGGAGAATGGAATCTTTTCTTGCAATCACAGAGCACTCATATATTTCGCGATATATTTTTTCTGGTAATTTTTCATATGACCGAGAATTTATTTTTTTAAAAAGACTTTTCGCAGCCTGAATATCTTGATCTGTACTGCCAATAAGCACGGCACCAAGAGTTCCACCAAAAACAATTATTGCAGCAGAACCCTGAATAATTGCACCTATGTGTCCATCATCAACAACATAACCCGCCAATATCCCTGCAAAACCTATCACTAAACCTAAAAGTATTTTCATGTCCATATTGACCTCATCTTCTAATCTCTATTGTTCCATACTTAAAAGATTTTGAACATGAAAGGCCTTCTCTTCTTTGGACGTTTGTCTGAGATCCAAGCTTGATTATTGAAGTGTGACAGCGTATGTTTCTCTGATGAAAGTTTTAGTCACAGGCGCCACTGGATTTGTTGGTACACATCTTACAAACTATCTTGTAGACCAAGGTCTTGATGTCCAAGTGTTGGTTCGCAATCCCAAAAAACTAGAAGCAACTACAAAAACTACTATTCACATTGGAGATGTAACAGACCTATCCAGTTTGATTGCTGCATCTAAAAACTGCCACAGCATTTTTCATCTTGCGGGAGTGGTTGGATATTCTAAAAATCAGCGCGAAGAAATGGAGCGCGTGAACGTACAGGGCACTCGCAACACTATAGAAGCAGCTCAAAAAAACAAAATCCAAAAATTTTTGCACTTTAGCTCTGTGGTTGCTGTGGGCGCTTCGTTTTCACCAACACCACTGAATGAAGAGTCTGCGTATAATATCTCACATCTCAATTTAGGGTATTTTGAAACAAAGAGAAAAGCAGAGGAGCTTGCCTTTTCTGCTTCAAAAGCAGGTGCTTTTGATTGCGTAGCTGTGAATCCAAGCACCATTTATGGTTATGGAGATGCTTTAAAAGGATCTCGAAAAGTTCAGATTAAAGTCGCACAAGGAAAATTTCCAATTTACCCACCGGGCGGTGCAAATATTATTTGCGTGGAAGATGTCGTGTCAGCTACATACCAAGCCTGGAAAAAAGGAAGATCTGGAGAACGTTATATTCTGAGCGGTGACAATTTATACATTCGTCAAATTTTCGAAATGATCGCACAAACCGCAGGAGTTCTGCCTCCTCAAATTGGCATTTCAAAAGAGATTCTCATGATGATGGGAAAAGTGGGAGATCTCCTAGAAAAAATTGGGCAAAAAGGGCCCGTCAATTCTGAAACAGCTTGGACATCTGTTTTGTATCACTGGTTTGATAATTCCAAAGCAAAAAAAGAATTGGGACTAAATCCTAAACCTGCAATTCAAGGAATTAAAAATAGCGTACAATGGATGGTCGATCACGGAGTTGTCAAAAAATGAGAATTATTGGGTATGCTCTTATTGCATTCGTTTTATATACTGTTTTTCAATACGCTACTTTACCGGACGTTAAGCAAATAGAAAAATGTTTTACGACTACCATGAACAAGGTTGATTTTTGTCCTAGAGGAAAAAACTTTGTATCCTACAACAGCATTTCCTCCCACATTCGAAACGCACTAATTATTTCTGAGGATGGGAGTTTCTATAGTCATAAAGGAATTGACGTAGACGAACTCAAAAAAAGCATTGAAACAAATCTAAAAAAAGGGAAATTTGCAAGGGGCGGATCAACACTCACTCAACAATTAGCTAAAAATTTATTTTTAACTAAAGAAAAAACGATTACCAGAAAACTCAAAGAGCTTATTCTTACAAAAAGAATTGAAGAAGCTTACTCCAAAAATAAGATACTTGAAACATACCTGAATGTTGTAGAGTTTGGAGACGGCATTTATGGAGTCAAAAAAGCCTCCGAGTACTATTTCCAAAAACACCCTTCAGAGATCAATCCTCTTGAGGCTTCTTTTTTAGTTTTCCTGCTGCCTAATCCTAAAAAATATGCTGTGAGCTTTAAGAAGAAAGAACTGACGCGCTTTGCTCGATCTAGAATTCAAGATATCTTGTATAAGATGTCTGCTTACAAAAAAATATCTGGAGATGAATACGCCTATTATAAAAGCCAACTCAGCACAATGTGGAATGAAGCTCCTGACATGGAAAATGAAGCCGAAGATTATGCAACTGAAACCGAACCACAAACTCTTGATCTCAATCAAAAAATTCATCTTGAACAACTACAAGAAAAGCAAAATGACTCTATCGAGAAACTTCAGCTACAGGAGCCAGAAGATACCAGTTCGGTCGAGGAGACATCAAATCAGTTAATAAATACAGATAGTGAAGACAATACTCAAACTGAAGTTATTGAATAACTTAACCATGTCCGCCCATTAAAAATCGCTCTGCAGAAGTATCCTCTTGCATAAGTGGTTTTATACTTTCAAAGTATTTATAAGCAAAACTATAAACATCCTGTGCTGTTTTATGCTGAAAAATATCTTTTCTGAAGTGTGCAGACCCTGGATAGCCTGCAGAAAACCAGGCTGTAAATTTCTTAAGCTGAATCCCCACGAGGTGATCATCAAAGTTTCTACTTAAATGCTGATTCAAACTCTCGAGTACAGATAAAAAGTCTTTATTCAAGCGACTCACTTGCACTTCACCTGTCCGCTCTTGATTTAAAATTGCGAGAGCTTCAGAAAAAATCCATGGATTTTTTAAACACCCACGCCCAATCATTACACCATCACATCCAGATGTTTTTAGTCTTTCAACAGCCTGTTTTGGCGTGTGGACATCACCATTTCCTATTATAGGAATTTTGGTTTTAGATTTAACTTCAGAAATATAATCCCAATCAGCTAACCCTTCGTAGCCTTGAGATCTCGTGCGACCATGAATAGCGACCCACGTTACACCCTCATTGTATGCTATATTACATACCTCGATTGCATTACGCGTGTTTGCATCCCAGCCTGTGCGAATTTTAATAGTCAGAGGAATTTCAATTGCAGCCTTAACTGTTGAAACCATTTTTTGAAGAGCAGGAAGATCTTTTAGAATTGCAGACCCAGCTCCTTTTGAAACTACTTTCTTGACCGGGCAGCCAAAGTTTAAGTCTACGAAGTCTGCTCCCTTTTCCTGAACATGTTTAGCTGCTTCTGCGACAGCTTCTGGCGTTTCTCCAAAGAGTTGAATTGCCACGGGAGATTGGCTTTTTTCAAACTTCATGAGGTCGAGAGTTTTTTGACTATGGTAATTAATTCCATGAGCAGAAATGAGCTCACTAATGACAATTCCACACCCCAGCTCTTTCATAAAAGAACGAAACGCATTATCCGTGATTCCCGCCATTGGGGCTAATACAAATGGGTGCTTGTGAAGCTCTTTGACTAATTCCACATCACTTTATACCCAGATTGTCACATTGCCGCAAGAAGAGCCCTCTTCATGGGTAAAATTTGTTGGATATTATGACAGAGTTATATATACCCAACATAGAGGATAAATATATGAAAGTTCTAAATAATATACTGGAAGCTGTTGGCCACACCCCTATCGTAAAACTCAATAAATGTGTGCCAAATTCTCCCCATAATTTCTACGCAAAAGTGGAAATGTTTAATCCAGGTTCAAGCGTCAAAGACCGAGTCGCACTCAAAATAATTGAGCTTGCAGAAAAGCGTGGCGATCTCAAGCCAGGAGGAACCATTGTTGAAGCAACTTCTGGTAATACAGGAATTGGTTTAGCACTTGTTGCTGCTGTAAAAGGTTACAAATGTGTTATCGCCATTCCTGACAAAATGAGTTCAGAAAAAATCAATACTCTAAAAGCTTATGGTGCAGAAGTCATAATAACTCCCGCCGGCGTTGAGGCAGACGATCCAAGATCTCATTACAGTGTTGCAAAAGAATACTCCAAAAAACATGGGGCTTTTTTAGCAAATCAATTTAACAACCCAGACAACATACAAGCACACTATGAAACAACAGGGCCTGAACTATGGGAACAAATGGATGGCAAACTCGATGTATTTGTTGGCGGAGCGGGAACTGGAGGAACACTCTCTGGTGTCAGCAAGTATCTCAAAGAAAAAAATCCTAATATTCAAATTGTATGCGTAGACCCCGTTGGTAGTATTTTATATGAAACATTTTATCACGGTAAGCATTTTACCCCTCCAGGGAAGTATGAGGTGGAGGGTATTGGCGAAGATATGCTTCCTGAGAATGTACAATTCAACCGTATAGATCACTTTGTACAAATTGAAGATAAAGAAACTTTTCTAAAATGCAGAGAGATTTTAAAAACCGAAGGACTTTTTATTGGACCTTCATCAGCAGCGTCACTTGTAGGCGCTCTGAAATATGCGAAAACAGTTACTGAACCAAAAAACATTGTTGTTCTGTTTCCAGACAGTTCTTCTAAGTATTTATCTAAAGTTCATAATGATGAGTGGATGAAATCGAAGGGGTTTATTTAATGGATCATTTTTTAAAATCAAAATTTGAAACAAAAGCAATTCACGTTGGTCAACCTCCAGATGGTACAACCGGCGCCATCATGACCCCAATTACACTCGCAACAACATACGTGCAATCCTCCCCTGGCGTTCACAAAGGGTACGATTATTCTCGTGCAGATAATCCTACGCGAGAGGCCTATGAAAGATGTTTAGCAAGTTTAGAGAATGGCCAATTTGGATATGCATTCTCATCTGGCTGTGCTGCTACAACAACAATTATTATGATGTTAAAAGCTGGCGATCATGTGATTTGCTCTGATGATGTTTATGGCGGAACGTTTCGTTTGTTTGATAAGGTCATTCAAGATAAGGGAATCCAGTTTGACTATGTTGATTTAACTAACATTGAAGCATTAAAGAACAAAATTAAGCCAACAACAAAACTTGTATGGATTGAGACTCCAACTAATCCTCTTTTAAAAATTATTGATATTCAAAAGGTAACAGAGATCTGCAATCCCAAGAAAATCTGGACGGTTGTGGACAATACCTTCATGTCTCCGTACTTTCAGAACCCTCTGGATCTTGGTGCGACAATGGCTTACCACTCAACTACAAAATACATCGGTGGGCACTCAGACGTTATTGGTGGAGCCGTTATTACAAATGACTCTGCTGTCGCAGAGAAAATTAAATTTTTACAGAAATCTATTGGGGCAGTTCCTTCGCCTTTCGACTGCTATCTTGCCATGAGAAGCCTAAAAACACTTGCAGTGCGCATGCAAGCCCATGAAAAAAATGCCCTACAAGTGGCGAAGTTTTTAGAATCACACTCTAAAGTAGATAAAGTTTTATATCCCGGACTTGAAAGCCATCCCCAGCATTCTGTTGCTAAAAAGCAGAACTCTGGATTTAGCGGTATGATCACTTTTTTCATTAAAGGTGGTCTTAAGGAATCTCAAAAGTTCCTGGAATCTGTGAGAGTATTCGCTCTGGCAGAGAGTTTAGGTGGAGTTGAAAGCCTTATTGAACACCCCGCAATCATGACACACGCCAGCGTTCCCGCTGAAAATAGAAAGGCCCTTGGAATTCACGATAACCTTATCCGAATCAGTGTAGGAATTGAAAATATTGATGATTTGATTCAAGATTTATCAGCTGCATTTCAAAAGATTTAGACATTTCTTTTTGACTATTCAGGGGGCTAAAGGTAATTCATTAGCTCCGTTTGATCAAAGATCAAAAAAATGGCTCGGTAGCTCAGTCGGTAGAGCAGCGGACTGAAAATCCGTGTGTCGGCGGTTCAATTCCGTCCCGAGCCACCATTCGGTTCCCAAGCCATATTTAGAATAATTTTTCTTCTAGAACTTTCACTCTACCTTCTAATTCAGAGATTCTTCGAGTTAAGTCAAAAACGTCATTCTCACCATCAACCAGGGTTAAAAAATTATCACTCCCCCAATTAAGCTTGCGATTCATAATAAGATGTTTTGACTTTTGTTTTGCAAGTCCAATTATGTACTCGCACTTTGCCAAATCAGCTTCCGCCACCGATGCCCCTCCCATACCCCTGCCCTCATCAACAACTTGATCTTTTCTTAGAAGATCAACATGATAAAAACCACCGAGACTGCTACGCTTCTTGCAAGACAACTCATCGGGTCTATCAAAAATGACTGTGCTTGCATTTCCAAATATTCCAATCAATAAAATGAATAACATAATTGCTTTAATCATAAACTCTCCTTCTAAGAAAGAGCTTAGCAAGCTACATGCCAGACCAAGAACCCACTCTATTGCAATACAGAGGATATTTTCTAAAAAAATAGAATGAAAATGCTAATCTAGATAGCTCTTATATGCTCTTAGTTCTCATAGAACATCTGCGGCTTTATCTATGTATTTTGTTTTCTGAACAAAAACTTATTCCACCTTAATTTTCCAAGACTTCAGCGAACCCACATCTCGAGAAATAAGATCTGAAACTTTTAATTTCCAAACTCCTATAGATTCCACTGTGGACAGCAATTTTAAATCTACTTGAGAATCAAGATTCTCACCAAAAACCCCAGCCAGATTCTGCTGTCTTCCACCTTTACGGTCGCGCAAGACATATTCTTTACCCTCTGGATCCACTAATACAAGTTTAAGGTCTCCCACATACGTATGCTCAATATCAACTCCAACAGAAACTTTTTTTCCAAGAACAGATTCCTTTACATCGACTGAACTTAAAATTCCAGTTGGATTACGATCTGGAATTGCTATCACTTGGGCAACAGCATATTCACGCGGTAGCGTTGGTGGATCTGGAGGAAGTTCTGTATCATCTTCAAGAGCAGGAATTAAATCACGAATCACATCTATCCGCGTAACATCTTCTCCTCTACAGCTTGCCTCTGCACAGCGATTTGAAACATTACAACTTCCACGGACTACATAGTCATTTTCTCCGCGTACCAGAACTCCTTCTATTTCTCCCGTTTCAGAATTAAAAACAGCAGAGCCAGAATTGCCTCCGTATGTATCAAGGGATGTCACAAAAAATTGATCTTTCACACTCCGAACTTTCCCTCCACTTGCTACTTTTAAAGGTAAGCCGGAAGGATGGCCAATAACTGTCAGAGGGGTGCCAGTATCTGCCACACCCTCCCGGCGTACCTTAAGAGGTTTTCTGTTTAGAACGTCCTCTGCTAATTCAATAATTGCATAATCAAGCCCTGTGCTATTGTTCAATGCACGACTTATAATTTTCTTACAACTGTAAACATCCCTCACAACTTCTGGTTGCTTTCCCTTTTCTGTAATAGCAAATCCAAAGACAAATCGAGTGGAATCACACTGAGATTGACTTGTGATACAATGACCAGCCGTTAAAATAAGATTTTTGCCAACAAGAGACCCAGAACAAAATGCTGCAAGCCTTTGTTCAAAAAACGGCTCCGAACTACATAATCTATAGTCATCTGAATATTTTGTAGAAGTCACATTATAACTTCCATCACTATTTTGTTTGAGCTTAGATTTCTCTATCAGTGCGACAGTGGATTTTGACAATTCTAAAAGATTAGAACTTTGTACTTCATAAATATCTTTTCTGTCATCGTCACCATAAATAACTTTTTCCTGATTTTTAGAATCTTCTGTTGTAGTTGGCTCATTGAGATTAGAGTTTTTTTGACAGCCAATTGATAGAATAATTGAAGTTATGAGAATGATTCTTAACACGCTTGCCCCTCCCTGCTGCCAAGATACCTACAGCTAGGACAGGAGGGGTTAAAAATTCGGTTAAAAAATTATTTTTTAGTCAAAGCACCATTAAACTGCATATTTTGCTGAGGATCAGCACCCGTCCAAGCCTCACTATATATGTACGCGGTTCCGTTGAATTCTAGTTTAACAGCAACCTTGTAACCATCGTCTGAATATTGTAATTCAAATTTTGAATTGGTCAGTGATCCGACCACTGTATTTTTATATAGTAAACTATTGCCACGAACTTCTAAAACAATTGGCTCTTCAATCTCCGTCTTAATTGTATCACAAGAAATTGTTCGCTCCTCTATTGTAAAGCGTGTTCCTTGTGCTGAAAGAATCATTCGAACAGATGAACAGTTTTCCGAGCCGCCAAAGTAAGCAACTTGCCCTGTGCCTGTATACGTACCTGCCACTGCATTTGCAACCTCTGCACCTTCACTATTTTCTGCATCTTCTCCGCTACAAGATGAAAAGGCGACCAAAGAAACCAAAGCCAACATTAATACATTTTTCAACATAGCTCCCCCAAACTTTCTCTTGCTAGTTTGAGAAAGTTTTGAGGATTATTTGACTATATATATAGTCAGTACCGGAAATCTAGACTTAAGTTAGAGATGGATTTGTGCCAATAAGATTATAGCCAGTATCCACAAGTAGATCGAAAAATACTCCAACCTTCTTTTTTTGACGAGTTTTAATATCGTGACGAGACCTATCCATCCAAAAATAAGCGCGCTTACAAAACCTACTCCGTAAGATGGTATTTGTTCTCCAAAGTTTTCGACATCTCTTAATTTTAAAATCGCTGCTCCTAGAATAGTAGGCACAGAAATTAAAAAGCTAAACGAACTAGCGGCTCGACCGGATAAGCCTGAAAGCAACCCTGCTGAAATGGTCATACCGCTACGACTCACGCCTGGAACCAAGGCAAATGCCTGAGCACAACCAACTACAAGTGCATTCTTCCAAGTGATGTGAGCGAAATCATGGTACATATCTTGTGTGTCATCAAAATTTGTTTTGATGGATGTTGATTTAGCCTTTCGAGTTGACCACAAAACAAATCCAACAAAAATAAAACCATACGCTGTGTATTCGACTGATTGAAAAAGCTGTTCAAAGTAGGATTTAAACATGAGACCAATGGAACCCGCTGGAAGTACTCCAAGAATAATAAGGCCAACAATACGAACCGATGGATTCATTTTTCTTTGTATTGCAGCTTGAAAAGTCTCTAAGAAGAGTTTTTTAAAAAGAGGAAAGTAATAACTCACAATAACCAAGAGGGTACCTAAGTGCAGAATGAGATCCAAAGCTAAGTCATGGACCTCATACCCTAAAAATTTTTGTGTTAAAACCAAATGTCCTTTGCTGGAAACAGGCAGAAATTCTGTTAATCCTTGGACCAAACCCAATATAAGTTCATCAATATATTCCATTTCTAAAGTATGTATTCATATCCACTATTTGTCGATCACTTCATAAAAATAGCTTTCTTGCGGGCTTTCAGCTGATTGAATATAAAGCAACTGCTTCTTAACCTCCATCAGATCTCTTTGGCAGCTCGTACTAACTCTCCAAATTTTATTAAAATCTTCCTTCCTAAGTGTTTTCTTGAACATGGAGCATCTTTTATCAAGTATTGAGATCTGTCGATTTGTAAGTGTGTAGCAGGTAAAGGGAATTTGATCTTGAGCCAACTCAAATCTGCATCGCTCCTTTAAATCTTGCTGATGACTTAATTTGGACAATACTTTAGCAGGTTTATTTGTGTCCTTTGATTGCAGCAAAGCTTCCCATTTCAACCGATTATAATCTGAATCCCCGTGAACATTTGATTGTATAAACACTATTAATAATAGAATTTCAAACATATCTATCTCCTACAAAGACCCTGCAACAGTTTTTAAAATAGGTCCGAGAATTAAAACTAAGAACGCAGGGAAAATAAAAAGCATGAGAGGAATCATTAGTATATAAGGCAGCTTGTTATGCTCCTTTTGAAGCTCTAACTCTAAATGCTCAGATATTTCGATTTCAAAATCCTTGAGTTTATCTAATATTGGAACTCCCTGTAGCCCTTCCTTAATTATTTCAAAGTAATTTTGCACAAGTGTGCATCTAAAGTTTGGCTCTATCCCCCTGTTTTGAGAATGTTCAAACCATCTAAGCCAAAGTTGAAACTGTTGGCTTGTATGAGTTGAAAGCGTTTTATACTTAAATATAGACAGCCCCCCATAAATAGAGCGTCCAGATGATATTTCAATAATCACATGACGGTTCAACTTCATTAAAAAAACTAAATCTTCCATATTTTCCTCCTAGTTAAATAATAAAAAACTCCAATTCCACATGTAAAAAGCCCCAGAGATACAAACCATGACGACAAATGCTCAAAGATCGAAAACCTCTGGAATATAAAAAATGTCATAAGTAGATACATTAAGAGCAAGAGACTGATTTGAATTTGAACTTGGTGGATAAGTTGTTCGGACTTACGTCGAAATCTTTCTTCTAGTTGTAATTGAGAGCGATACTCTGTCAATCTATAGAGGATTTTTTGATTCATACCGTACCAACTAGCAATTTCCTCATAAATCTCACGTTCTAGTTCTGTGCTGCACACCCAATTTTGATTTAAAAGAACAGAATTTACTATTCCCCGTAAAACGACTCGCGACCTGAGCGGGGTATCTTCAACGGATTTCTCAAGTGATGCCCTCAGACTTCTTCCGATTTTGATTTGTAGAATGATTTTATCGACAAAAAAGACAAAATCTTGACGGAGTTTTTTCTTTTGAACGTATAAAGTGACAAAAATTGTAACTAATCCCACAAAAATGAGAAGTGCTACAATCCACCAATACAAAATTAAAGAGTAAAAACTTACAAATGCACATATCACCATCAAAAAAATGACGATGTACTCGATCTTAATTCTTAAGTTTGTGTCCAAATTTAATTTTGTTATCGCGATTCCGGCGATCCGGAATCCGAAACTGATTCCGAAAAGCAAAATTAAAGTCTGAACTAGTATGTTTTGAGCCATTCAGAAAAGAAAAATGCAAAAAAAGAACCTAAAAATAAAAAAAATTAAATTTTACTATTGACGAAGAGAGTCGTGAGTGTACACTAAAGCTAAGAACAAAAATGGATTAACAACTAAGTTAACCACCATTAGGAGGATTAAATGGCTAAGAAGAAAAAAGCTACAAAGAAAGCTACTAAGAAAAAAGCAACAAAGAAGAAAGCTACTAAGAAAAAGAGAAAGTAACTCTTTTTACTAGAGTTTCTTAGTGAGAGCCTCAAGGTGTTTTGAATTTTTCGTAGAAATAGTCAGCTCCTTGGGGCTTTTTAGTATCTAAAACCCGTCACATCAGTCCTCTCATCAACATCCCCCCTCCTCTCTCTCCTTCTTGCGCTGCAAAACAGCGAGTTAGAAGTTCCTCATTCAGAGTGCATTTGGTATGTTTTTACGAAACAAATCTCACCCACACCATAGAGGTATTAATATGTCATTCAAAAGAAAAAAAATCAGTGTTATAGGCTCTGGTTTCGTAGGATCAACTTGTGCTCACTGGGCAGCATCTAAAGAATTAGGAGATGTTGTACTTCTAGATATCAATGAAGGCTCTGCAAAGGGCAAGGCACTCGATTTATATGAGTCATCACCAGTTGAAGGCTTTGATTCTCGAGTGACTGGAACAAAAGATTACAAAGATATTAAAGATTCAGACGTTGTTATAGTTACAGCTGGACTTCCTCGCAAACCAGGCATGAGCCGCGATGACTTATTAGCTACTAATGCAAAAATTATGAAAGAGTGTTGTTTAGGCATTCGTGAATACGCACCAAACTCTGTTGTTATTGTAGTTTCTAATCCTTTAGATGCGATGGCATTTGTTGCAAAAGAGGTCACAGGCTTTCCAAGAGAACGAATTATAGGAATGGCGGGCGTTTTGGATTCTGCGCGCTTTCGTACATTTATTTCTGAAGAGCTCAATGTTTCTGTAAAAGATGTTCAGGCATTTGTTTTGGGCGGTCATGGAGATACAATGGTTCCAATGCCTAGACATTGCTCTGTTGGAGGCGTACCCCTAACAGAAATGTTACCAAAAGATAGAATTGACGCCTTGGTTGATAGAGCTCGAAATGGAGGAGCAGAAATTGTTAAGCTTCTTCAAACAGGATCTGCATACTACGCACCATCTGCATCTGCAGTTCAAATGGCAGAAGCTATCTTAAAAGATCAAAAAAGAGTTCTTCCTTGCGCAGCTCTTCTTCAAGGAGAGTATGGAGTAAATGGATTGTTTGTGGGTGTTCTCTGCCAGCTTGGTGGTAAGGGCATGGAAAAAGTCATAGAAGTTAAATTAAATGATGAAGAAAAGAAAATGCTGGATCACTCAATTAACGCAGTTAAAGAGCTTGTCGACGCACTCAAAAAAATAAACTAACAAGTAAATTTAGATGATTAAAACGAAATATAATTACGCAGAAATTCTGGTTGGTATTGAGGCGAGAGGCTCGAAAAAGCCGGAGTGTAGTTGATCTACGTGAGGACTTTTGAGGGCCAAAGCAATAAAAATACCAACCAAAAGATCAAGTAAGGAGAAGAAGTGAATATTCATGAATATCAGGCAAAAGGAATTTTGAAAGAATACGGAGTAAAGACTCTAAAAGGTGGTATTGCCAAGACACCAGATGACGCCGTGAAAGCGGCTCAAAATATGGGTGGAAATATTTGGGTTGTAAAGGCTCAAATCCACGCAGGCGGCAGAGGAAAAGCAGGCGGTGTAAAGCTAGCAAAATCAATTGATGAAGTACGCAAGCATGCACAGGAAATTATTGGAAAAGTATTGGTAACACACCAAACTGGCCCAGAAGGAAAGCAAGTAAACCAAGTTCTTATTGAGCAAGGTTGTGATATTAAAAAAGAATATTATGTCGCATGCCTTGTAGATAGAGATACAAGCAAGGTCGCTATGATGGCTTCATCCGAAGGTGGAATGGACATTGAAGAGGTTGCTCATAAAACGCCTGAAAAAATTGTTACTGTAACAATTGATCCCGCTACAGGGTTTCAACCTTATCATGCGCGTAAACTTGCATTTGAAATCGGAATGCCAATTGAATTACAAAAAGAAGCCTTCAAGTTTATGAAGGGCCTTTATGACTGCTTTATTGCAAAAGATTGTGCAATGGCAGAGATCAATCCTCTTGTGGAAACAAAACAAGGGGAACTCATTGCTCTTGATTGTAAAATGAGTTTTGATTCAAACGCTCTTTATAGACACCCAGAAGTCATGGAGTTAAGAGATCTTACAGAAGAAAATGCAGAAGAAATTGAAGCCAGTAAGTATGAACTCGCATTTATTAAGCTCGATGGAAATATTGGATGTCTTGTAAATGGTGCAGGTCTTGCGATGGCAACAATGGATATTATTAAACTCGCAGGCGGCGAACCAGCCAACTTTTTAGATGTTGGTGGCGGAGCAAATAAAGAAAAAGTAACTCACGCATTTAAAATCATACTCAAAGATCCAAACGTAAAAGGTATTCTTGTGAATATCTTTGGTGGAATCATGAAATGCGATATTATTGCAGAGGGTGTGATTGCTGCATCTAAAGAAGTAGGTTTAAAAGTTCCGCTCGTTGTTAGACTACAAGGAACCAACGTTGAAAAAGGAAAACAGCTCTTAAAAGACTCAGGTTTAAATATCATTGCAGCAGATGACCTAGGTGATGCGGCTAAAAAGGTCGTAACCGCAGTGAAGGGAGCATAAAAATGGCTATATTAGTAAACAATAATACAAAAGTGATTTGCCAAGGGATTACTGGATCACAAGGAACCTTCCATACGGAACAAGCGATTGCCTATGGTACAAAAATGGTAGGAGGAGTAACTCCAGGAAAAGGTGGAACAAAACACTTAGACCTTCCTGTGTTCAATACAGTTCACGAAGCTCGTGCAAAAACAGGCGCAAATGCTTCTGCTATATATGTGCCACCTCCATTTGCAGGGGATGCCATTCTTGAAGCAATTGATGCTGGCATTGAGTTGATTGTTTGTATCACAGAGGGAATTCCTGTTTTAGACATGGTCAAAGTGAAAAAAGCACTCCTGACTTCTAAATCAAGACTCATAGGCCCAAATTGCCCAGGAGTGATTACTCCAGGACAGTGCAAGATAGGAATCATGCCAGGACATATTCACAAAGCGGGTCGCATCGGCGTTCTATCTAGATCTGGAACCCTAACGTACGAAGCTGTCTTCCAACTTTCTCAACAAGGGTTGGGACAATCTTCGTGTGTGGGAATTGGTGGAGATCCTGTGAATGGTACAAACTTTATTGATGTTCTTGAGCTTTTTAACAAAGACTCAGACACCGATGCAGTCATTATGATTGGTGAAATTGGTGGATCTGCAGAAGAACATGCAGCCGAATACATCAAGCGTGAGTTTAAAAAACCTGTGACTTGCTTTATTGCAGGATCAACGGCTCCAAAAGGAAAGCGCATGGGTCATGCTGGTGCAATTATTAGCGGTGGAAAAGGGACCGCAGAAGCAAAATTTGAAGCGCTTCAGTCTGCCGGATGCAAGATTGCACGATCACCAGCTGATCTTGGAATCACACTCAAAAATAGTCTTTAATATATCAGATTAGAGCTCATAAAAGGGGCATCATAAACAATGCCCCTTTTTTATTCCATAATAACATCAAGGGCGCTCAGTAATTCTGTATTTTTAGCCTGAGATTCTCGAATCAAATTTGTAGAATTTGATAGTTTTTTGATTAACTCTTGAATCATAGCCTGCGCCCAAAAAGGCACTTCTTCTAGTAATTCTTCATACATTTCTGCCGATACTTCCATAACCTCTGCATCTTGAGAAACCGTTGCAGTAGCCGTTCGAGGTTGTTTAGTTATAAATGCAAATTCACCAATACAGTCTCCTGCCTCAGCGCTTGCAAGGACTACTTTTTGATTTTTACTTTGAATACTAATTTCTATTTTACCTTTTTTTAAGATAAAGAAACTATCCCCTTTTGTGCCTTCTTTGAAAAGAATATCGCCGCATTTTAATTGGTGAATTTTTGTTTTATTATCTTTTTTTCCCATAATCATATTATGATCTAAAACACGTCTGAGCTGTCACTTGTTTTATTAAACGACCTAGACCATAAGATTCATAGGTAAAAAGCTACACATCGGGTCGGGGCTTTAATGTATTCCCTATATGATTCAAAGTAAGCCTCTATATCAAAACCTAGTTCTCGAGTAAATTTTGGGAAAAATCTTTTTCCTCCCGTTTCAACTATATCCTGCTCAGCTAATTTTAAAATCCGATCTGCTAGCCACTTCGCCTTATCAAAAGTAATAATGCCGGCTTCATTTAAAGCTTTGGCAACCTCAAGAGGACTTACAAAAGGAATTTGCCCCTCTAATATTGGATTACCATCTGGGTATGCTTTTCTCATAAAGATTAAAAACCGTTTTTGTGGAAACTCTCTACGAATTTGATCATAAACAATAGGATCATATTCGGCATTATCTCCAAACATGATAACTCGTTTTGTTGAATTTGAAGAAAGAATTCGTCTCAAAGCTGATAACTTAAAATCTTGCTTACTTTGCCCTTCTCTTAAAATTAACTCCCCAGGAGGAACTGCTGCATACTCTAAAGTCTTACTGTGCATATAGAAACTCACTGTCTTTAAAGCAGCTGATACATAGTAAAAGTTTGCGCGCCTAAATTGCGTACCAATTGTGTGGTAAAGATAGTTCATCCCGGGAAAAACAGCGTAGGGCAAGAACCCTCTAACTATTTTTGCAGGAGTATTCCGTACATGGGAGATCTTTATAGTATCGTCAATATCTGAGATCACAATGACCTTCTTAGAAGGAATCGGTTCTTGTGAATATACTGAGTTTGCGATTAAAACTAAGCAGACTATTAAAAGTTTCATAGTCTGCTTATAGCAAATATATCTCTGAAATTAATAGGTTTTTTAGGAGAGCGAGTTTAAAAAGTGCTAGATGCGAGGCAGGAGGAGCATGTACGCATGATAAAGCATCTGAGCTACGAACCCACAAAAAAGATAACACTTTTCAAACACTCGAGTATGGAGAATCCTCTTGCCAGCTATCTAACCCCTTGTTAAGTATAGCAAATCTCAATAACTATTAAAGGAGCTATACCTCATGGCAATCGAAAAAACGTTCTCAATTATCAAACCAAATGCGATGAAGAAAAATGCAATTGGAGACATTATTTCAATGTTCGAAGCTAATGGACTCAAAATTGCTGCAGCTAAACTTACAATTCTAAGTAAAGCTAAAGCAGAAGAGTTTTATGCTGAACACAAAGCACGACCGTTTTTCGGTGAGCTTGTTTCATTTATGACATCTGGACCAGTTTTGCTGATGTGTCTAGCGGGTGAAAATGCAGTTGCCAAAAACCGAGAAATTATGGGCGCGACAGATCCCAAAAAGGCCAATGTAGGAACTATCCGTGCAAAGTTTGGCGATAATATGGGAGAGAATGCTGTTCACGGGAGCGATAGCCCAACATCCGCAGAACGCGAACTTTCGTTATTTTTCGAAAAATCTGAAATCTGTAATCTATAATAAGCGCAAAAGAGTTGCGTAGTTGTTTGCTTCTAGATTGAGGCACAAAGTTCGAAAAATACCGGAGCATAGCCGTAGGCTATGTGAGGATTATTGAGGACTGAAGTAACAAAAAGCTAGAAGCAAAGAACAAGCTGCCCACCTGGACGTACGTCCTAATGCTACGTATCTTGTGAACCGCGTTGAGCCTCGATATAAATAGAAGTAGTGAGGCTATATAATTCAAAAACCATTTTAATCTCTATGACTTGCGCTCTTTTAGTGTCCTGCACTTCTTTTGAGCGGGAAAATAGACGAGCAGAAATTTACACTCGCCTTGGTTATGAATATTTAAATAATGGCAAATACCCGGAAGCGCTTCAAAACTTTTTAGAAGCTGAGAAACTTGATGATACAGCAAGCAGCATTCAAAATGGTTTGGCCATGACCTACTACGCAAGAGAGAAGTATGATCTTGCAACGAAACATATAAACCAAGCACTCAAACTTGATCCCAAGAACATAGATGCTCACAACAACAAAGGAAGAATCTTAATAGCCTTAGGCCAGTATATAGATGCGGAAAGATCTCTCGAAATCGCTCTCAAGGATCTGACTTATACTGAAATTGAAAAACCCTTAACTAATATGGGTTTACTTTTAATGAGAAAAAATCAACCTAATGAAGCGAAAACCTATTTTATGAAAGCCATTCAGGCGAACAGAAACTTCTGTCCAGCTTATAAAGAATATGGCAATGCGCTTATTAAAATTAAGAACTATGAAATGGCGGGTTCGCTATTTGATAAAGCTATTAAAGTATGTCAAAATTCTCCAGAAGAAGCACATTATTTGAGCGCTTTAAGTTACTATCAACTTGGAAAAAAAGATTTTGCAGTAGCTCGCCTTAGAGAAGTTATTAAACTCTACCCTGAGAGTGAGTACGCAGAAAAATCTAAATCTCTTTTAAAAGCCGTTGGCCATACGGATTTAAAAGATAACTCCAAAGAGCAGGATCAAAAATGAAAGACATTGGATTACGTCTAAAAGAGGCAAGAGAGAAGAAGGGGTTTTCTGTTCAAGATGTCTCTATTGCAATTAAGATTAACTCCAAAACTCTTCAAGCGATTGAAGATGGAGAAGTTACCCAACTTCCTGCTAAGCCATTCCTAAGAGGTTTCATACAAACTTACTCAAAGTATCTAGATCTTAATGTTGACGAAGTAATGAAAACATTTGCAGAAGAAATTGGTTCAACTAAGCCGAAAACTCAAGCACCAGAATCTGTGTCTTCAGATAGTGTTGAGTCTACAGAAGAAACTCACAAGAAAATTGATTTATTTAAAAAAATTGGATTCATCGCCGCCGGCCTTCTTGCCATACTTCTAATCTATGTTATTCAAAAAGTAGTTGGAAAGTATGAAAAAGAGCAACAAGTTGCTGAAACGCAAAAGTCCGTACTGGTAACAGAGACTCCAATACAAGTCTCAACAGAAACTCCTACCGCACCTCTGAGTAATGAAGTCACAACGCCCGCTGTGGAAAAGGCTGAGACTTCAGCTAATATAGAAACTCAGCAGGCAGCTGTGCCTACGCCGCCTTCACCTCAAGTAGCCACGACACCTCTGCCACCACCAAGTGAGACAAAACCTTTACAAACAACAACCACACAAGGACCGATTTTGGTTCCTCCAGGGAAGCCTGTAACCCCACCCGCTATCACTCAACCTGTTAAGGTTGATGCAAAACCTGTTGCTGAAACTAAGCCTGTTGAACAAAAACCCCTCGAAATAAAAGTAGAAACACCAAAGCCTGCTGAAGCAGCTCAACAAAAGAAATCACCGCAGCAACTTGTTATTGAAGCACTGGATAATGTTGAAATTCGCTACCAAAAAGATGGTAGCTCAGAAAAAACCGTTAGACTCAAACCAGAACAGATTTTAACTTTAAGTGCAGACTATAAGGTCAGCTTAAGTATTAATGACGGCGGTGCAGTGAGTATCATTAAGAATGGCAAAGACATTGGAGTTCCTGGAAACTTAGGAAAGCCTGCAAAACTCACTTATCCTTAAGAATTACTTGGAACTAAAAATATAAGGAAACACCTTCTTGCGGTTGATAATTTTGCTTTTTTTAATTACCTGCGGACTGCTTTTCTACGGCATTTATCTAAGCGTTTTTCAATTATCAATTGTACAAAGTGAGATCGCACTTGAAAACCCTCCTGGATACTATGATTACAAGGGTATTACTCATGTACACTCTAAGGCGAGCACAGGTAGCGGCACATATAGCGAGATCTTAAAAGCTGGCAAATCAACAAAGCTAGATTTTATTTTATTCACGGATGCCAATCTTCCCAAAAGACCCAGTTTTATAGAAGGCTTCTATCAGGGAATGCTTGTACTTGCAGCAGGCGAGTATACTTATTTTGATTCCAGAATTTTATACTATGGAGGCGCAGAGGATACTCCTCCTCCCGGTCAGACGCAAACCCAAGTTTTCTTTGCAGATAAACTTTCGCAAATAGAAAATCCATATTTAGATATGATCGTACTTGCACACCCTTATTATTCTAGCTACAAGTGGCAAGGAGAACATCCGCCTGGTTTAAGAGGTCTAGAAGTTATTAATCTTAAAAGTGTTCTTCAAAAATCTTGGTCTGAAAATAAACCAACGACTGTGTTTAGCGTTCTTATTTTTCCGTTTAATCCAACAATAGGTTTTTTAAAATTATTTGAACACCCAACGGATGAGATCTTGCTTTGGGATTTACTGAACAAAAAAGGTAAAATTGTTGGATTTGCGGGAAATGATACAAATGCAAAAATAGCTCTGCCGGGCGATAACTATATTAAATTTCCATCTTATGAATCGTCATTCAGTTTGGTAAGTAATCACCTTTTGTTACAAAGCGAACTCACTGGAGACTTTAAGAAAGATAAAACAAAAGTTTTATCAGCTCTCAAAGAAGGACAATTTTACATGTCCCTAGACTTAATGGGATCTCCTAAGGGTTTTCTAGCAGAAATAGAAGATAGAAATGGGAAAAATTATCCTATTGGATCAAAGATATATTTACGTAAAGATTTAAAACTGAAAGTGGTTTTACCTCAACATATTCGCACAAATTTTCAAATTCGGATCATTAAAGATGGGGAAGTATATGCAAGTTCAAACTCTAGAGAAAGCGAATTTGAAATTATCACTCCAGGTGTCTACAGAGCAGAAGTGCGTGTTAACCCAAGACTCCCGCTTCCTCGCGGACATAAACTTATCCCTTGGATTTATACAAATCCATTCTACGTCATAGAGTAACTAGGTGCCAGGCACTTGGAAACATTTTCGCTTTTGTTTCCAAGTGCCTGGCACCTAGAAACTGAGTAAATCGAGTTGTTTGGGTTGTCTTTCAATTTGAGGAAATTTTAATGGCTTTCCGCAAATCTGAACTAAGGTTTCAAGTTCTGGTGGTTGCCCATTCACCGTCATTTTTTGAATGATTTTGTAAAATAAATGCCCACAGTAAGTCGCATCCGCCTGTGCTCTATGGAATACATCAGTCTGAATACCTAGATGTTGAACAACAGTGCCCAATTTATAGTTCATTAAACCGGGTATCACTTTTTTTGATAGGGCCAAAGTATCTAACATAAAGCCTTTTGGTGCACGCGTTTCAATTTTTTGTACGTTATGTGCAATAAATTGAAAGTCAAAACTAGCATTGTGAGCAACAAGTATATCTGAGCCGCAAAAATCAGCAAACGGTTCAAGCAATGTGTCTATTGTAGGTTTATCTTGAACCATCTCATCTGTAATTCCGGATACTCTTTGCGCACCTTCAGGAATGGGCTTTCCTGGATTAACTAAAGTCACAAACATTTCTGAAGGCTCCCCGTTTTCAAAACGAACAGCCGCAATTTCTGTAATCTGATCAACGCCAGGTATGAATCCTGTTGTTTCTAAGTCAAACGCTATAAATCTCATGTAAACCCCGAACTACTTGGTTACAAAATGTTCGATCTTTTTGCAATCATGAATTACCATATGAACCAAGTTATATAGCAAGTAATTGTACAACCCTCGCTTTAGCTTAGCGTCAGAAATAGTATGGGGCGGAATCCGTGCGTTTTTATGTGGAAAATACAGATCAAGAAGTAGAAATTAAGCCCGATTGCTCTTTACTCGAACATTTAATTCAAAATGATATTGAGATTTCTCACTCTTGCGGTGGAATGGGAAGTTGTGGAACATGCCGAGTTTTAATTATCAACGGATCTGAATCTTTACCGCCTCGAAATGCAGAAGAGCAACAACGTGCTACTGATTTACAGTTCCAATATCATGAGAGATTGGCTTGCCAAATTTGTCCTATACAAAATCTAACAATTAAAATTCCATAATAAAGAGTAGGGCACATCCTTTTATATTTTTTTGGTAATAGGATAGCGGCGACCCGTCCCAAAAGCTCTATCGCTAACTCGCAAAATAGGTGCGGCTTGCCATCTTTTAAATTCTGCCAGCATCATACGGCGGTATATATCTTCTTCGAATTCATTTTTTGGAGACACTCCCGTGACTATGAACTTTTCTACCAAAGAGTCCAATATATTATAAGGTGGAAGAGAGTCTTCATCTTTTTGGTTTTCTCTTAACTCTGCGGTAGGAGGTCTTTTAATTATTTCTGCTGGTATTATTGCTTGAGATTCATTGATGAGATGACACAAATCTACTACCTGAGATTTTAATAAATCACCAATCGGAGCTAACCCTCCGCACATGTCTCCATAAAGTGTCGCATAGCCCATAGCATACTCAGCTTTGTTGCCCGTTGTAAGTAAAAGTGAGTTTTTGAAATTAGAGTAAGCCATCAAGAAAGTTCCACGTATTCTCGACTGAAGATTTTCATGAACTAAACCAAATTCCTTGATTCCTAAACTGATATCAAGCTCATCAAAATATGTTTTGTAGACACCGTTCGTATCTATATTCAAAAATTCTACACCCAAATTTTCTGTCAGTTTAAGTGCTAAATCAAAACTCAATTGAGAGCTGTAGGGACCTGGTAGCGCAATGCATGTCACATTGCGAGCGCCAACGGCTTGGACTGCGAGACAGGCTACAAGCGCCGAATCTATGCCTCCACTTAGTCCAAGATGAATTTTTTTAAAATTATTTTTTTGAGTGAAATCTCTAATTCCTAAAACTAGAGCATTTTTTAACAACACTAAAGAGTCCTGTTTGGTATTCTTGTGCTTAGTAGGTTTATTAAAATCGTATATTCCAAAGTTTTCTTCAAAGTATGGAGCCTGATACAACTTTTTCCCTTTGAAGTCTAAAATAAAACTACCGCCATCAAATACAATTTCATCTTGGGCTCCACACTGATTCACATAAACAACAGGCGCCTTCATCTTACGCGCTGTCTGTGCAACAACATTCTCCCGCTCTTTTATTTTATTAAACGAATAAGGAGAAGCAGAGATATTTACAACCAAATCGACTGTTTGCTTTATCTCTGTAATTGGGTTGACCGGATAGCGGTGTCCTTGATCGCCCCAGCCCCAAATATCTTCACATATGGTTACAAGAATTTTTTTGTTTTTAAATTTGAGAATATTGTCCTTCATTTTCCCAGAAGCAAAATGTCTTTTCTCATCAAAAACATCATAGTTAGGCAGAAGTTCTTTGTAAAAATACTTAGGAGGCTTTTCTTTCTCTAGAAAAACAGCAGTATTGCGTCCGCAAAGTCCATCAGATTTTTTATCTAATGTAACAGCACCAAATAAGACTCCGAGACCTTTTGGAATATGTTTTTGTATAATTTTAATTTTTTTTATTTGCTCTTGAATTAAAAGCTGGTTCTCAAGCAAATCTGATGGCCAATAGCCAAACAAACAAAGCTCTGGAAGCAAAAGGAGATCGCACCCATTTTTGTAGGCTAATTCAATCCCCTCAATTATCTTGCGAGAATTTTGCTCAAAGTGAGCGATCGTTGTATTGATTTGAGCGAGGCACAGCTTCATTGTCTTCCTTGGATTTTTTATCCAAGTACTCTTTTACAGGACGACGGCCAGAAAATCCATCTCTATAACCGTGCCAGTATAAAATATGCTCCTCAGGATACTTCCAACAGAAATATCCATCTCCCGAATCAAAATCAGCAATCCAAAGCCCTTTAGTAAGCGCGCCTAGTTTTTCAACTTTGTTCTGCCATTCAGATATTAAAGCATTCACTTCACTCTCAAGCTGAGGTGTAGCCTTATCGTTCTGAGACAAAACATCCAAACGCTGGATGAGCTTGTTCACTTTTTCGCTATATGTTTTTGTAATACGAACAATCACAGGCAAAACATGACTGAGGTCTTCATAAGAAAATACTTTCTTAGGCTTTAACTCAACAATGTTCGCGCGATTATCGTATAAGAGATCCCGAATCCCTGACATCCCCTCTTTTCCCCCATCATTTTTATGACCCATCCGTATGGAAGTTTCAACAAGAATATGACACTAAAAATGATACTTTCGGTCAAAGCTAGCGTGACAAAAATCACCCTCCAACTTTTTGTTAGACTTTCAGAGAACAGCTACGTATGATCCAAAAAATGGATATTAAATCTTTAATTTCCCTAGTAAATTCAAATATTTCCGCAATCGAACACACTCACCCCAGCACTGCGTACCAAGCCGTCAACTCAGCACTGTTAATGAGCTCAATCACAACACTTGTAGAAATGATACCCACTCTTGAAGGAAGAATTGTAAGTTTAATTTTAAGTGACAAGCCTATTTCCGATCTTCACGAGCAAATTCTAAAAAAGACGAACCATTCTTCGCACAGATATTTACAAAACATATCTTCTTCAACTCTTAAAGTTTTTTATCACCTACATAAGCCTGAGTTTAAAGGCAGTATTGCAATACTAGAGGTTAACAATCTTATAACACTACTAGAACTTGTAAATGAGGCAACGAAATCCCAAATTGAAGTTGTCAACCATAACAACTCAAGAGGCTTTATGAACAATACTCTGTTTTTGAGTGCAGAGCCCAGTCTGCTTAAACATTTCTTAGAAAAAAACAGTGAACGTATTTCTAAGCACCAGATAATTGAAAAACTGAGCACATCACTTTTGAGTTTTTTTAGCTTCGCTGAACCATAACGACTGACACTTTTCTGTTTGATCCATATATTTTTTGTAAAGCTTCGGTTGTCCTAATTTATCTAAGTTATATGCATGCCTTCTCATCTCTAGTTCTGCCTCCTTAACATACGGACAAGCATTAAGAAATGACTGCAATGATTGATCATATTTTTTCAGCTGGAACTGTGCTTTTGCAAGCTCTAAAAAACAATCTCCGGCTTTTGGATTAATTATTCCACATTGACCGAAATGACTCTCCGACAACTCATAATTCTTAGCATTTTGACTTAGAAGCCCAGCTTCTCTTTGAGTCTGTTCTGATTTTTTGAATTGCTTTGCTGCAGAGTAAAGAATTTTTCGCGCTTGATCTTCTGCTTCGGTATACTTAAATGCTAATGCAAGATTAACATGATTTTCTGCTACATCAGGAGATTTAACAAGCGCAGATTGGCAAATATTTTTTGCACTATCAAAATACTTTTCTTTTATCTCTATTTTACACATCTCATTGAGCCACTTTGATTTTTCACCAAATTTTTCAATTATTTCCAACAATATTAATCTTGCATCATAAGTATTTTTTTTACCAAGATAGAACTGATAAAGAGCTTCGTAGGCTTTCTCATACTTAGGCGCCTCCGAAATAGCTTGTCTGAAATTCTTGATAACTTCCTCTGTCTTGTTTATCTCTGCATACGCTTCACCTAAACGAACAAAAAAACCAGGAGGCTGCTTCCCCATTGTTTTAATAATCTCGAGCGCACGCACCTCTTCTAGATGATCTTGTTTTTCATGAGAGATTTTTGCAATTAGCTCCAGACCATCCACACTTTGCGGATCATTTCCAAGGCGTGCATTTTTGATTGCAGATTCATAATCTTTAATCAAAAGATAGTTCTTAGCTAGATCTAGAAAATCTTGGGGAGCCTTTTTACTTTTTGCGTCTATGTTTTTTATTCTTTGTTTAACCTGTGCGCTTGTAACAATTTTTTTTGCATATAATGAAAATCCAAGAAAGTGTGTACTCAAAATAAAAAATATCAAAAACTTCATAATTGCCACCCATCAATCTTTGCTTTTTTGATATTGTAGCACTTGCCCACCAAAGAAAACAACAATTGCCAAAATCATCCCAATGATCAGAATGTATCTTAAAAAATCTGGTATTGATAAACTCGTGTCATCATCTACTTTTTGTACTCTCTTTTCATCTGTGTTTGTTGGAACACGCTTGATACTTCTCAAATCTTCACCATCACCTTGAGCTCCTGATGAGGCCACAGATGGTGGAGCTCCCTCACGCTCTTCTTCTTCTGTAGAATTGGATCTTCCATAAACAGGAACATATTCTTGCCGTCCAGAATTTTCATTAAAATCCTCTCCCGTTGCATTATTCATAAACACAGGAGGTTGATTCCCGTCAGAGGAACCAGAACTCTTACTACCACTCGATGTCACCGGAACACGAACCCCTCTTCCTGAAGCCTGGTCTCCAAAATCACCCGAGGAACCCACAGGAATGAGCGACCCACCGGCTCCTCCCTCTGCTCCAGAACCTGCTTCAAGTTCTGCAACGTTAACAGGAGTAGAACCCCCTCCCTCGGAACCATCACTCCCGCCCGCAAAACCTTCATCTAAAATTGGAGGTCGTCCTTCCTCAATTGTAAAAGGCTGAAATTCGGATTCACACTCAGATGCATCCGCTCCACCCGTATCGCCACCCAAGCGCGGAAGCTCTCCTGTTTCAAGTAAACACTGAAAATATGCTCCAAAATAATTATTAACAAAACGACGCGTTCCATCTGCAAGGCCAAAAAGTAAACCACCCAATACAATCACTACAACAAAGAGCAACAGCACGTATTCGAGTACAGCCTGCCCTCGTTGATGTATGTTACTAACATAGTGGTTTCTCATTATTTTCTCATCGTCATTCATACTCATAAAGTTGAATCAAAATGAGATTTTCTCTCTGAAATTTGAGTCAAAACCAGACCAGACAAACGTCTCTAGACAAAAATCTAGACACAGATTGTTGCTAAACTATTGCTAAAAATTCTCATTTAAGAACGCACCCACTAAAACCGATAAAGAGTTGATAAACACCAAAAGAAAAAAAGGGGGAAACATCATGAAAAAACTCAAGAATTTTGCAAAACGCTTTTGCAAAGACGAATCTGCTCAGGGGGCTACTGAGTATATTCTTCTTCTAGTGGTTGTTGTTGGCTTAATTATGGTTTTTAAAGATCCAATCAAGAGAATGGTCTCTGATAAGTTGGGTCAACTACAAAATCAAATCCAACAAGTGAATCCATAAGGTTAGCGTATGACGACGGAGTTGGCGCTGCTTCTTACAATTTTTATGTTTGTCGTTATTGGAGTCTTTAAAACTCCAACGAAAACATTTGAAGAGGCAGGACCGCGACTTGGCCTGAGATTAGAAAAACAAATGGAAACTGGCACGGGGTTTAACAAGAAATCTTTTAATACCCCCAAGCCAATTACATGGGGACCAAAAAACTAATGTTTGGAACTATTTTACTACCAAGTATTATACTAGCGGTGTCTGCATTTGAAGACATTCGCACGAAGAGAGTAACAAATAAACTTCTTCTAAGTTTATTTGCGGTAGTTTTTATTGTTCAGTTATTAGTTTTAAAGCAGTTTGAGTTTGCTGAAAGTATATCTGGAGTCGTAACTGCCTTTCTTCTTCTCTCTCCTCTATTTTTATTAAAAGCTTTAGGGGCAGCAGACATCAAAGTATTTATGCTTCTTGGTTTTTTAACAGGGCCTTACCAAATTTTGAATATCTTTATATTTAGCCTTGTATGTGCCGTTATATTTGGCTTTGCAATAGTAGTACAAAAAAAAGGATCTGCTGTTTTTTTCCAAAACATAAAAAATATTTTAACATTCAAAAAAGACCAGGTTTCAAATCTACAACATATACCGTTTACTGTAGCGCTTTTGGCAGGATGGATATGCTACTTGGTCTACCAATACCATGGGAGGATTATATGAATAAAAATCCAACCGTGACAAATAATCAAAAAGGTCAAGTCGCTGTAGAATATATTCTTCTAACAGTAGTTATGGCAGGACTAGCCATCGCTGCGCATAATTATATATCAAGCACAAATATGCTAGGTGGATACGTACAAAAACCCTGGCAATTAATATCTAGTATGATTGAGACAGGTGTTTGGGGTGAAGCTCGAGTGGCTAGGACCCAACACCCAGGCAAACTCTATAGACATTTATCACTTGAGGGAGAGCCAGAATGAATTCAAATGGAGGCATAACCCTTGATTTTATTTTTGCACTTGTACTGGTACTATCTATGACCTTACTTCTAGGAGTTTTTAGTTTTTCATTAGCAATAATAGAAAGCACTCAGTATATAGCTTACTCCGCATCACGTGCATATTTTCCTGCTCATATTAATGAGGAGACTCAAAAACGCATGGCTGATGAAAAATTTGAAGAGTTAACAAAATCAAGTGGTTTCAAATCATTTTTAAAACCAGACTTATTCAAAATATCTGTGGATCGTATTGGGGATACTGGGGATATCTATCAACGGGCAACAACTAAAGATATTCTAGATGGAGTTAGGCTAAAAATTATCTTAGAGATACTTGATATTCAACTACCCGGCCTAGGTACTACTCAAGGGCAACCCTACGAGACTTTTGTTACATCTCTGCTAGGAAGAGAATCAACATCTGAAGAATGTCAAAATTTTATGCAACAGCGATTCAATGCTCTACTAAATGTTCCAGGTTCCACATACTCGTCTTCATCAATTCAACCAGAGCAGTACTTTGCTTTCGAAGATAACGGATGTTGATATGAAAAAAACGAATATTAGAAAAATTATTGAAAATGAAAAGGGAATAGCAACAATGGAGTCAGCTTTGCTTCTGACAATCTTTGTTGTATTTATGACTTATTGTATTGGTTTCTTTGGCGTAGTTCACTCTGGAATATTAAATTCTATTTCTGCTAGGGCCTACACATTTGAAACATTTAGAAACAGATCTAATCTAACCTACTTCAGAGATGAATTAGGTACTCAATCATTACACTATAACAAATATGGATTTCGTGCTCATGGAATTATATCTGAAAAATCACCTGTTGGGGCAACTGATGGCCAATGGTACGTCACAGAACGAACTATAGCTCAAGGGAAAGAATCTCCTACCGTAACTAACAGAAGAAATCCAAATCAATTAGATCAAGCATTAAGACGCGAAACAGAAGGCGCCAATCCTGTATGGATTAAAACAACATATGGAATCTGTTTAAATCAAACCTGTGGGGATGGTTAATATGAACCAAAATCAAACACGCACATTATGGATATCAATAGGACTTGGTATTTTTTCAATGATTCTAATCTACAGCTATTCGCAAGAGAAAAAAGCGGAGTACGATAAAAGATATGGTACTTCAAAAAGAATTTTGATTGCAGCCAAAGATATTTTAGAAATGCAAACGATTGATGAAACGATGATTGAATTTGCAGAAGTTCCTCAGGAGTTTGCCCAACCTGGATCCATAACAGAGCCAGATTTGGTTATTAATCGTGTTGCAGCTACACCTTTTAAAAAAGGCGAACAGATATTAAACACCAAAGTACTAAGCCTTGGAGCAAACACTGGACTTTCAAATCAAGTAGCACCAGGAAAAAGAGCTATTTCAATTCCTATTGACGAAGCCAGAGGTGTGTCAAAACTCGTTCAACCAGGTGATCGAATTGATATTCTTTCAAGCATAGAAGTTGGTAAAGGAATTAATAAAGATTTAGAGGTTAAAACAATACTTCAAGATGTGGTTGTTCTAGCTACAGGTTTAAAAATTACAAATAATATTCCAAGAGTTCGAGAAAAAGCAGGATTTTCCAATGAGGAGTTCTTTAGAAATTTAAATGGAGATACAAGCTTTTCGACAGTTACAATTGAAGTGGATCCTCAAGAAGCACAAAGTTTAGTCTATATAATGGCGACTTCTCCTGGAAGTTTATTTTTCTCTCTTAGAAATCCAAATGATCGAATCAAAAATACTATTCCAACATCTACAGTAAATTCTGTTTTAGGGAGAGCATCCATACCACAGTTTACTGCTCCAGCACCGCAACCTGTGGTTCAAAAGCCAGCTCCACTCCCGGTTAAACGTGTCCCTGCAAGCACTCGCAGAGGACCATTCATAGAGGTGAAATAATGAAAACACTCCTCATACTCTTTATTGTAATACTTTTACCCTCAATTGGGTTAGCCCAAGATAATAAAAGTGCTACAAAGAAATTTTTGAATTTAACCGTTGGACTTTCCACTGACGAAAAGCTGCCGTTTTTGCCTGATGACCCTCAGTTTACAGGAGACTTTAAAAAAATCACAAAACTCTCTGTAGCAAAAGACATGAAAATTCTTAGATTTGATCCAACAGCTGAGGGAGTTGGCACATTAAACGTACTAGATAATCGCGGAAGAAAAGTGGCAGAGTACGTTATAACAATTAAAAAGAGTAAGCTAGAAAATGTTGTGCGTGAAATGAGAGCTCTTCTTGGAGAAATAGAGGGAATCTCAATTAAAATTATCAACAATAAAGTTGTTGTTGACGGAGAAATCTTACTTCCAAAGGATATGAACCGTATTATGAGCGTTGTTAGTCAATACGGAGACCAAGCAGCGACCATAGTCACTTTGAGTCCAATTGCACAAAAGAAGATCGCAGAAATTATTGAAAAAGATATCAATAATCCTGAAATTACCGTGAGAGCAGTTAATGGTAAATTTATTTTGGAAGGACTCGCGGGATCAAAAGAAGAAAAAGACAGAGCAGAAATTATAGCAAAAACATATGTCCCAGACTATGTTGTTGGTGCAGCAGAAAAAACTGGCGACATTAAGGTACAACGATCTCTTCCTGTCTTAAACTTGATTGAATTAAAACCAGCAGGAGAAGCTCCTCCAAAAAAAATCGTACAGCTTGTTGTTCATTATGTTGAGCTACAAAAAGACTACACGCGTGGATTTAGATTTCAATTCACACCTACACTAGAAGATCAAACCAAAATTGACTTCCAAAGTGGAAGCAGATCACCCTCTGGTTTTATTACTTCCATTACTGGTATAGTTTCAAACTTACTTCCCAAGCTGAATTGGGCTAAGGAGCACGGGCACGCAAGAATTCTGCAAACATCCTCTGTTATTGTTCTAGAGGGACAGGCTGGAAAAATCCAATCCGTTACAAAAGTTCCTTACCAAACGACTGGTGCGCAAGGGCAAATTCAAACTAGTTTTGAAGATGCAGGTATCATTACAGATATTACACCTACAATTCCCAATCCGAATTCAGATAGTATAAATTTATCAGTTAGCTTTAAATTAAAAAGCTTGATCGGACAGACAGAAAGCGGCCCACTCATTTCTGACAACTCAATTCAGACGGCAGTAACAGTTCGCTCATCTCAAAGCGCAGCAATTGGTGGATTAGTTTCTAATTCGAGTGGAACTGATTATAATAAATTACCTAAGGGTACTTCTGATAATCCGCTCATCTCTCTCTATTCCTCTAAATTCTTCAGAAGAAATCAGTCGCAGTTCGTTGTTTTTATTACGCCAATTATTAAAAATTCAGCTTCTGCAGGCTCTGAAAAAATTAAAGCCAAATTTCGATTAAGAGAGTAAAAAATGACACAAGGTTCGTACATCATTTCTATAATAGGAGGAAAGGGCGGAGTTGGGAAATCTGTCTTTGCTGCCAATTTTGCATTGGCAACTCTTAAAGAAATGAAGAGCCGCGTGCTCCTTATGGATCTAGACGGTGAATCGTGTGGAGATCAAAATGTCATTCTGGGTGTAAGACCCTTAAAGACCATAGGTGAATTAGCTCAGTCTAATATACAAATTAGTATGCAGACAGTTGGTACACTGGTTACAAAGCATAGCTCTGGTCTTGGATATATCGGAGCTGTAAAATCCCCATCAGAACAACTTTCTCTTGCGCCTGAGCTTATAGATTCTCCACTTAATCAACTCAGCACTGTCTTTCCATATATAATTTGCGATCTTGGCTGTCACTTAGGTGATTTACAAATGAAGATCTTAGAGAAAAGTACCTGTATCATTCTAGTGACAACTCCTGAGGTTTTGGCAATTAATCAATCTCTTAAAATGATGAATCAGTTGATTGCTACAACTTTACCTACAGATGTTTTTCAAATTGTTCTTAATAAAGTTACAAATCAGTCTTTGAATCCACAAATGATTGCGCAAACTTTCAAAAAACAACCTCTTGGTATGATCCCGCAGGACGATAATTCTTCATATGCGGCTCTTCAAGCTGGCAATCCAGTTGTTACCATGCAGCCACAATCTCAAATTGCTCAAGCTTATCATGATCTAGCAAGAAGAATTACTTCTCCTGCCCTTTTACAAAAACTTGCAAGCCTTTCAAAACCAACAAACTTGGCTAATCCTTTTCAGCAGAATAGCAATGCTGGAAATAAAAATATTGTAAGCAAACCCGGCAGCATTGATCGAAAATCTAATCCTAGAAATATTTTTAAAGAGCAAGTTCACAGAGAGCTTATTGAGGCAATGAATCTTCGAAAAGGTATCACTGAAACAAAGGGTGATCCTGAAAAAGAAAAACAACTGCAAATAAAAACTCAGCAAGCAATTTCTCAGATTGTAGACAAACTTCAGCCAGGAATGGCTAGAGATGAGCGATCTCAAATAATGAAAGAAGTTTTAGATGAGGCGCTTGGATTAGGACCTCTAGAAAATTTACTAGATGACGACTCTGTAACAGAAATTATGGTTAATGGCTTTGATAAAATATTTGTTGAAAGAAGCGGTCGAATACAACTCAGTCCAATCACATTTACCTCTAATGTGCATCTTCGAAATGTCATTGAGAGAATCGTAACCCCACTTGGTAGACGCATAGACGAAAAGACTCCTTATGTCGATGCACGATTAAAAGATGGAAGCCGTGTGAATGCTGTTGTCGAACCAATTGCCATTGATGGGCCGTCATTAACTATTCGAAAGTTTGCTAAAAAACCTGTTACTACTGATAATTATATTCAGTGGGGCTCTCTAACTGAACCGATGATTGATTTTCTAAGAATCTGCGTAGAAAACGGACTAAATGTCGTTATTTCTGGAGGCACCGGATCTGGTAAAACAACTTTACTTAATGTTATGTCGAGCTTCATCCCCGCAACTGAAAGAATTGTAACCGTTGAAGATGCTGCTGAGTTGCAATTAAAGCAAGAACATGTCGTCAGATTAGAAACCCGGCCAGCCAATATGGAAGGAACTGGGTCTATAACAATTCGCGACCTCGTTAGAAATTCATTACGCATGAGACCGGATCGAATTGTGGTGGGAGAATGTCGAGGAGGCGAAGCACTTGATATGCTATCTGCAATGAATACCGGCCACGACGGATCTATGACAACTGTTCACGCCAATTCTCCGCGCGAAGCAATTGGAAGACTAGAAACATTATGTCTTATGGCAGGGATGGATCTACCTGCTAAGGCAATACGCGAGCAGATTTCAGGTGCTGTTGATTTAATAATTCAGATTTCAAGACTGTCTGATGGCAGTAGAAAAGTGCTTAGCATCACTGAAGTTGCAGGCATGCAAGGCGAAACCATAACTCTCCAAGAAATTTTTAGATTTAAAGAGGAGGGCTTCGATAAAAATAGAAAAATCATTGGACAATTTCTAGCATCTGGCTTGATTCCTACCTTTATCGAAGAGTTTGAGCGAAAGGGTATTAAAATTCCAAGAACACTTTTCTCAAATGACAACAACCTCAAAAAAGTCTCTGGAGGTCGTTAATGTCAATTTTTGCTAATGAACTCGTATTTACAATTCTCTTTGGACTTTGTATATTTGGAATTTCTTATTTTCAATCTGAAAAAGTAATTGATTGGCTGAGGCAAAAAAGCTTAGGAAGTCGTGAATACGTTATTCAAAAATTAGAACTCATGTTTGTCGATGTAGATCATAAAAAACTAACAGCAACTATGCTACTTTTAAGTCTTGGTATAGGTTTTCTAGTTTTTTTATTAGTTTGGCCAAACTTAATAGTAGGATTTATACTTGGATCCATAGTTACGTACTTTGGATGGCAGGCTCCTAAGTTTCTTGTAGACTATCTCTTTGAAAAGCGATCTGACTTACTTGTAAATCAAATGGTTGACGGTTTAACAATCATGTCAAACGGAATTCGTTCTGGCCTAAGTGTTACTCAATCTATGGAAAGAGTTGTAGATAATATGCCAAACCCTATTCGCCAAGAATTTGGTCTAGTCTTATCACAAATTAAACTCGGCTTAAGTATAGAAGAAGCTCTTTCAAATTTGGGAAATAGGATCCCAGCTCCTGATATTCAAATGTTTGTTACAGCAATTAACATACTAAAGGAAACTGGCGGAAACTTAGGAGAAACTTTTGCAACGATGGTTGAAACCATACGGGAAAGACAGAAGATTCATAAAAAAATAGAAGCTCTAACCGCTCAGGGCGTAACTCAGGGAATTATTATTACATGTATCCCTTTTGTCCTAATGCTTGTTTTCTTTTTTGTTGATCCTGGTTTTATCAAACCCTTATTTACAACAACACTTGGAATCATACTTTTATTTGTGATGCTTTCTTTACAGATTATCGGTGGTCTGATGATTCGAAAAATTGTTAAGATTAAAGTCTAGTCAAGAGATGCGTAATTTTCTCCTCATAATCTCCATTTTCTTATAAAATAAACGAAAGATATCAATCACCTCAAAGATGGAGTTTTGTGATGAAATTGGTCATGAGTGTTCAACTCAGTCTTCTCGCTTTTATAGGAATCTATTCTCTCCCAGCCACTGCCCTTGTAGATATGCAAGGCGCAAACTTTACAGAAACATTTGTTGATATGGAAATACCTGACAGTGGTTATAATCTAAGAGTCGAAAGAGCATATAATAGCAGAACTTTGTTTAATGGAATTTTTGGCTTTGGAATGTGTTCCAATTTTGAAACAAAACTTGAAATCTTGGCAGATGGAAGGCTCAAACGAATTGAATGTGGATCAGGTCAGGAAATCGATTTTATTCCAAGAACTTTTTCTGACAAAGACGTTCAATCTGGGATCAAAAAAATAATGTCTGCACTTAAAAAAGAAAATCCAAAAATGACAGCTACTCAATCTAAGGCTATCGAAAAGAGATTAACAGATGACCCTCTTTACAGAGATGAACAAAATATAAAGTTTGGAATTGAAAAGGCAATTAAAGAAGACACTGTATTTTACTCTGTATCTAACTCAACTGATAAAATTGTATTTAAAAAAACACATTATCAAAGAGACTTAGAAGATGGCACCTCTGAGCGATTTGATCTGCAGGGTCGAATTTCCTTTATGTATGATAAGAATAAAAACTTTATTAAATTTGACTACGATGGAAACAAGCTAATCTCCGTAACGAGTGCATCTGGAAATAAGCTTACACTTTCTTACTACCAAACAGGTAAAGTAAAGGAAATCAGAGGGCCTCGCGGTCTGTCTTCAATTTATAAATATGATAAAATTAACGATTTATCGTATGTTATGACAGCCGCTAAAGAAGAATATGAGTATAAGTACGATGCTCTCCACAATGTGGTAGAAATCACATACCCAGACAAGACAAAGAAAAAACTTGGATATAATCAAGATAAAGACTGGGTTACAAGCCTCACAGATAGAAACGGCTGCACTGAAACATATAACTATGAGCTTTCCAAGACAGATCCTAAAAACAACTTCTTTTCCTCTGTAGAAAAAAAATGTGAAGGAAAAGTTGTTAATAAAAGTCGTTACGGATTTTGGTTTAAAGATAGGAAGAATAAAAGCAGTAGCTTTCTATCAAAACTTACAATTGATATTAATGGAGTAAAATCAGAAATTGAATATCATGATGTTTTTGAAAAACCATTACGTATTAAAAGACAAAATGAACTCACAGTTTACGATTACTTTGCAAACGGATTACTTAAGTCAAAAAAAGTAGGAAAATCCCTCATTACCTATACATATAACAAACAAAACCGTGTATCTGAGGTTCGTGATGGCAAGAAGTTTACAAAGTTTACTTATGATCCTAAGGGAAATCTAACTTATGCAGAAAACTCAGAAGGACAAAAAGTGCAATTAAACTACGATACTCGAGGAAGAATTGTTAAGTTGATAGATCAAGCTAAGCGACTTATTAATATTGAATATGATGATAAAGTCGGAAAACCTAGCATAGTAGAAAGGCCCGGCGTCGGAACAATCTTTGTAACTTATGATTCAAGCGGAACGGTTCAGAAAGTTAGATCTAAGGATAATGATCCCACCGTTGCAGTCCAGGTTGCCTCAGCATTTAATAACCTTATAGAAATTGTAACTCCAGCAGGAGTTCAGGTAGGCATATAATGGTCATATTATTCACTTTTTTTGTTAGTTTTTTGGCTGCTCAAAATCAAACTCAAGCAACAGAGGCTGCTGTAAGCACGAGTTGCGATGAATATATCCCTGGGGTTATTTGTACTCAAAAATACCAGTCACGCACCCGTCTATCTGATGAAGCTCCCAAGCCAAGTACTTCCGTTACACCCCCAGCAGCTTCTGCAGGGTCGAACTAAAAGCGGTAGACGGCCGTCAACAAGCTAGACAATCTCATTCTGAGACAAACTTGTAAGCACTTGAAATCACTAAGCTTTTATAAACAGATCCCCCGGCAAAGATGGCATACCCTCTGCAATGTATAGTCGTAGAGGTGTACTATGAAATACGTAATGCTTGCTATATTATCTGTTCTTTATATGAGTTCAGTAGCATATGGGAATGCGGATTGCCCTAACAAGGGAAAGCTTAGTGCTTTTTCATCAAAGGGACAGCTAACCCCACAAGATCCGATATTAACTACAAGTGACGGACGCAGATAATTTTCTGCGTTCTTACTCCATTTCGTAATCTTGATTCTCTTGAGCTTGGCTTTTGAGCTCTTGTTCTTTTTCGTACTTTTGACTTCTTTTGACTTTAACAATGTCTCGCTTACCAGGTGAATTATCAGATCTAAATTTTTGTGTTATCAAAGAATCAAATGTTTTGATTGCACCTTTATATGTAGATCTAAAAAGCGCCGCCCCACCTTGTGCAACTTCATTTAAAGGTTCCAATATACTGGATGTTTTCAAAAAAAAGTGTGTATGATTTTCTACAGTCTCTTCCCCTATTTTAATTTGCATAATTAACACAACCAGTACAGTTGCTATAAACACTTTCAGAACAAATCCAAGATGACTCATTATTGCCCCCTTTTTTCTAAACTCGTTTTAATCGTATGAATTAAATTTTCAATTTTGAATGGCTTCTCTACAAAATCAACGCAACCAGCATCTAGAGCTTTAACAACCATCGACTCACTTCCTTCTGTTGAACACGCGATGATTAAGCTGGTAGGTTTAACTTTTAATATCTCCTGCGTTGCTTGAATTCCACTTTTAATAGGCATCACGATGTCCATCAAAATGACATCAAAATCATTTTCCAAGGCAATTTTTGTAGCCTCTTCTCCATTTTGTGCCTCTGCGGCCACCACAAAGCCATGCCGTGAAAGTATTTGCGTTAACACTTCCCGAACAAATGCTGCATCATCAACAATCAGTACTTTCTTTGACATTTCATCCCTACAAACGTAAAAACCTTTCACTTCCGATTATATTATTGCTGACCCTGAAAACCCAAACAGTTATATTCAAATCTCGACGTATGGAACAAACAACCTCATTTGCATATAAAATTATTAACTTCTTTATGACAGTCAGTGGCTTTGAAGCTTATGCACTCATTTTGGGAGTTCTATTTATATGCGGTATGGGTGTTCCTATTCCAGAAGACATTACACTTATTTCTGCTGGCCTACTTGCTGGACAAGGCAAAATATCTTTTGAGGGCGCAATGATTGCCGGACTCATTGGAGTGATGATAGGTGACACCATTTTGTTTATGATAGGACAAAAGTATGGGAGAGCTGTTTTCAATTGGCCAGTTTTTAATAAAATATTTACTCCTGCACGTATTACCAAAGCTGAGCTTCAGATTCAAACGCATGCGCGCAAAATATGTTTTGCTGCGCGATTTATGCCTGGACTTAGAGCTGCAATATTTTTAACAGCCGGAATCATGAAAGTACCTTTTAGAACATTCTTCTTTCAAGATGGAGTTGCTGCACTTATTAGTGTTCCCGTATGGATTTATCTGGGCTATTGGTTTTCTGATAAGATAGATCAGGTCATAGAATTAGCTAAAGATATCAACATTATCATTGGCGTTATTATTGTTTCCGCTGTTCTAGGCTTTATTTACTATAATCGTAAAAAAAAACTTAGACATTCGTCTTAGGACGCCTTGAAAGATTCTTTTTTGGAATTTCATTTTTTTGTGTGAAAATCATAGTATATGAGTATTTTCACAAAGTTCGGCATCATTGTTTTATTATCTTTATGGGCACAGTTTTCTTTTGCGCAAACAGAAAAGAAAATAGAAACCTCGGCAATTTACTTAAGCGACACAGATAACCTAGTGTCTATTAAAACCATAGCCGTACTTCCATCTTCTGATAATGTTGATGGAATTTACGCACGCCCTCTAGAAGAAGAACTCAAAGAGATCATTAAGAAAAGTCACAGGTTTCAATTATCTTCAACTCAATTTACAGGTGCAGTTCAAACTCCCGAGGAGCTTGAACAGAATCCTGACTTGGTAAGTAGTCTCTCTCAGAATCTTGAGGGAGAAGCTCTTATAGCTTCTCGAGCATACAAAACTGCAAACACTCTCACTGTTCACATGTCTTTATTTCTCAAAAAAGATGGCAAAACAATTTCTCGAGAAATTATAAAGGAATCAAAATCCTTTGATCTTGCAAGACTCAAAAGCATCGCGTCCGAAGCCTACAAAACATTGATTAAAACCTTGCCGTATGACGGTGTTATCATGAGCAGATCTGGTAGCTTGGTGACAGTTAACCTCGGTAAAAAAGATGGAATACGTCCAGGGCAAATATTAACTGCTGTTTTAATTATCAATTTACAGAGACATCCAAAGTTAAATTTTATCATTAACACAGAAAAAGAAGTTCTAGGAAAAATTAAAATCCAAAAAGTAGATGAAACTCTTAGTTTTGGAGATATTATTTCTGAGAAAGATATCGGCACTATACAAAAAGGAAATAAGATTGCCGGTGTAGAGTTTGTTACATATTCAGAAAATTCACAGATAAATCCACAATCTCTTCAAAAAGATACCAAAGATCCAATTGCTTTTGGGGAAAGTCCTAAGGAATGGAAACCATCAGATCCACCTGTTTTTGGAAAAGTTGGCTTAAGTTTGGGATTTGGGCAAATGAGGTACAACACAAAACTACAAAGTGCTGGCTCACTAAATGGAGAATCAAATTTCTATCCAACTTTTCTGTTAACAGGGCAGCTCTGGATGACACAAAATTGGTTAGCAGATATTGAAATTGAACAAGGTGTTGCTACTATCAAAAACCCTTATCCAAGCTCATCTCCCAGCGACCTTTCTGCTAATATCTCAAACTTTGCACTTTCGTTTGGATACAACTTTTTAATTCAGGATGATTTTTTTGGACCTTCCGTTTTGCTTTCTTTGGGCTATGGCTCTTACGGCTTAGATGTTGATTCAAGCTCTCCGTTGGGCCTCACTTCAACACGGTATAAAGGATTTTTTCTGGGAATCAAAGGACTCATGCCAGTATCAGATGACCAAAGATGGAATGCTGGCGTTGGTCTTCAATACTTTTTAAAGTCAGATCTATCAGAAAGCCCGCAAGGTAGCGGAAGTCCAGATAATACTATTACACGTTTTTCATTACTTGGATTTTACCAAAAAAATTCAAGACTCCGATTTACCGGAGCCTTGGATTTCTCTCTTTACTCAACTAGTTTCTCTGGATCTGGCACACGCCCCGATCCAGCTGACGATGCTTCACAAAAGTACACTGTACTTCGTGGCGGGATTGAATATTTATTCTAGTTACCTTCTACGATCATAGTTATAGTTTCTACCGTACATCAAATGTTCCACAGTACTAAGTTTTTCAGCTAAATAATCAACTCTACTTTGTAGAACTAGAATGGCATTTCGGTGTCGAGATAATGTTCGTTCAACTCGATCTAAAATACGACGATCCCGTTCATCATAAAATTCTCCGCGGAATCCTTTTTCTTGAATATCGTCTAACCGATCCCAACTCGACATATTTGGCTCACTTCTCAAAGCAAACTTCTGTGCTTCTGCACTTGCTTGACCAAAGCTTGCGATAGAGAACAATAGCCCCAGTCCAACAATTGAATGAATAACTAGCTTATACATAATAAACCCCTTTGTGTTTTTCCTCTCCCCTTAGAGCTGTCGGGTTCTGCATAGAGCAATGCTCATGCCATAAACATATTTGGCTCAAATGAATTTAAACACTAGTTGGTTTATAACTTGGTATCAGAAGGTCATCAGAAAAATTTTTCCTGGTGCCAGGCACTTGGAAACGTTCGCCAACAACGTTTCCAAGTGCCTGGCACCAGGAAAAATAAAAAAGGCGCGATGTAATCACCGCGCCTTTTTATGGCTCACTATAGATCAGAAGATGTTATTACATCATTCCGTCCATGCCACCCATTCCGCCCATTCCTGGGTTTGGAAGTTTTGGTTCATCTTTCTTTGGTGCTTCAGCAATCATTGTTTCTGTTGTTAACATTAATGAAGAAACAGATGCTGCGTTTTGAAGAGCTGATCTAACAACTTTCACTGGGTCAATAACACCTGACTTGATGAGATCTTCATATTGCTCAGTAAGAGCATTGAAACCCCAAGTGTTTGTTTTTCCAGATAGAACTCTGTCCAAAACAATTGAACCGTCTAATCCAGCATTAGCCGAAATTTGTCTTAAAGGCTCTTCGCATGCCTTCTTGATAAGTTTCATACCTGGAAGTTCATCATCAGAAAACTCAACTTTATCTAAAGCCTGAGCTGCTCTTAAAAGAGCTGTACCACCACCAGGAACAATTCCTTCTTCTACTGCTGCACGAGTTGCATTCAATGCATCTTCAACGCGCGCCTTCTTTTCCTTCATTTCAACTTCAGTTGGAGCCCCTACATGGATCACAGCTACTCCGCCAGCAATCTTTGCGAGTCTCTCTTTAAGTTTTTCTTTGTCATAATCAGAAGTTGTTTCTTCGATTTGTGCTTTAATTTGTTTTACACGTGCATCGATATCTGTCTTCTTACCAGCACCATCGATAACTGTTGTATTGTCTTTGTCTATAACAAGTCTCTTAGCCTTACCGAGATCTTGAACTGTTGCATGCTCAAGCTTATTTCCAAGCTCTTCAGAAATGACTTTACCACCAGTTAAGATTGCAATGTCTTCTAGCATTGCTTTTCTTCTATCTCCAAAACCTGGAGCTTTTACTGCGCATACTTGAAGAGTTCCTCTTAACTTGTTCACAACAAGTGTCGCTAACGCTTCACCATCAACATCTTCAGCGATGATCAAAAGTGGACGACCTTGTTTTGCTACTGCTTCAAGAACAGAGATCATATCTTTCATTGAAGAGATTTTTTTGTCATAAATAAGAACGAATGCATCTTCAAGAACAGCTTCCATTCTTTCTGCATTTGTAATGAAATATGGAGATAGGTATCCTCTATCAAATTGCATACCCTCAACAACATCTAACTCTGTAGTTGCTGTCTTAGATTCTTCAACAGTGATAACGCCTTCTTTACCTACTTTTTCCATAGCTTCCGCAAGTAAATCTCCAATAACTTTATCGTTATTTGCTGAGATAGTTCCTACTTGAGAAATTTCATTTTTGTCTTTGATTGTCTTAGCAGACTTCTTAAGTGATTCTGTGATTACAGAAACTGCTTTATCAATACCACGCTTTAATTGCATAGGGTTATGACCTGCAGTTACAAGCTTAACGCCTTCTCTAAAGATCGCTTGCGCAAGAACTGTAGCAGATGTTGTTCCATCACCAGCGTCATCATTAGTCTTAGAAGCAACTTCCTTAACCATTTGAGCGCCCATATTTTCGAATTTGTTTTCTAGTTCAATTTCTTTCGCAACAGTCACACCGTCTTTTGTTACAAGCGGAGCTCCAAAAGATTTTTCAATTACAACATTACGACCTTTTGGTCCTAGCGTTACTCTAACAGCATTTGCAAGAGTGTTCACTCCACGAAGGATCGAAGCTCTTGCGCTTTCATTAAATAATAATTCTTTAGACATGTTTTCTCCTTAAATATTAAATCGAATTAATTAAAAATACCGAGAACATCTTCTTCACTGATCATGAGATATTCTTCGCCATCAAGTTTGATTTCTGTGCCTGAGTATTTTGAGAAGAGAACGTTGTCTCCCTTTTTAACTTCTAACGGAAGAACCTTACCGTCTTCTGTTACGCGGCCTTTACCTACTGCAACCACTTTTCCCTTTTGTGGTTTTTCTTTTGCTGTATCTGGAATAAAAAGCCCGCCCGCTGTTTTTGTCTCCTCACCTAATCTTTGGATGAGGATTCTGTTGTGAAGAGGGCGTACACCTAGTTCTGCCATCTTAACCTCCTATTAGTTATTGTTAATGTGTTTTTAATTTTAATAATAATTTCAACTACTTAGTTTTTTCACATTTAAAACGTAGCCTTGCAGAGGACAATATTGTTTCGGCCCCTCAACTTGTCAAGGGTACCCTTAAAATTCTCTATATTAAGTAAAAAGGAGAGGGGGGTGTCGATCTATTTATTTTGCTGAGGCAGACATAATAGCAGTAGGATCAATTTTACGAGGTTTGGCAAAGCCGAACCGAGAGTTCTGGCTTGGTATAAAATTACGCTTTTTCTTTTCCTCAATCAGCTTATCGTAGGCCATTAGAATTTGAGCTACTTCCTGAGGCTCCATGTTCTGTACAGCTTTAGCAAAAGCTTCTGCATTGTTCTGGAAGTTTGGAGAAAGATATAAAACGAAGTAATCTTGTGCATTTAACTCTTGTGCAATTTGAAGATTGCTTCTAGCTTGCTTTAACTGCTCTTGCTCGTCTGGACCAAATCTAAGAGGATTATTTTTTTCGATGCTTTCTAATTTAAACACTTCTGTTTGAGCCTTCAAAACCTCTGTCTTTTTCCAATCCTTAAAATAAACTACGTCCTGAGCATAAGTTTTTGCTCCAAGAATCCATCCAATCATAAGTGCAAGGGCCATTAACTTCATAAGATCTCCTCAAGCCTTACATATACAATTCCAAGGCCGCTGCTATATGAAATCTAATGACCATTGAGGGATTTTAATCTGAAAAAAGGTAAAATCAGGAGCCCAAGTTCGTCTTAATATACCACTACCTAGTATAAAAATACTTTTCGCAGACGCTTACTTGAGATTGAGGTAAAACAAGATCTCTTAATTTCACATCTAATTCTTTGGGCCAAACTCCGCTTTTTAAATCTTTCCTGAGGTCCGAAGAAGAAATTCTTGGAAGGCCAGAGAGCTCCATTTTTACAACAGGTAGCCCACCAAATCTTCTTGGAAGTAAAACATCGGCGCTTTTAGGGTCGTCCATCCACACTGCGACCATCAAACCCTTGAACTGCCTTAGAAAGAAAAAGTTAACAACCTTCATGTAGTTCTTTTGCATAATATCTGTACCAACAATACTCCAAAGTTCAATTCTTGGATTCAGTTCTTTAATTCGTTTTATGATAACTCCGCCTATTGATGCATTACCCTTAATACCAGCAGAAAATAAGCCTCCGTATCCTTGCTCCACACGATACAGGTTTATTCCTATATCTGGAACAATGATACTGGGATGATCTGCATAAAGAGCGTGTAGATAAGATAGCCTTGTATCAAATGGCTTTGCATTGGGTTTATGGAGAGTAAGATTTTGGGGAATAATAATAGCTATATCAACGAGCCCACTTTCAACAGCTCCCTCTATTATTTTTTGATGCCCTAAATGTGGAGGGTCAAATGTACCAATATAGATACCTACTCGTTGCGCACGAGAAATTAATGGTGAAGATTTGCTTAAAACAGCTGACCAAGAGATTGAGTAGACCATTAATATTGTACAAAACAAAATTTTCACAAAAACTCCTTGGCGCGTACTACTTTGCAAAATATGTGCAACTTAATAGCGACTTTTGAGCGTGTCTATTTCCAGCTTTGGAACTACGTACGTATTTCAGAGCTGTAAAGACGTCTCTGTCTAACAAAAACCGTCACTTTTGCTGAATTGTTGCTCTAAAAGCGATTTATTGTACCCAGAGCTGGCATATTTCATGTAATAACCCATCTCCGTAGCATATTAACTTTTGCAGATGTGTGTCTGCTTAAGAGTTCGTTTTATAATAAATTGGCGGACCAACCGCTCAAGATTAAACTAAGGAGTACGTTTATGAATAAGAAGTTTATTTTAGGGATGGTCGCAACATCTCTAGTTGCAAACTCTGCCCTTGCTATTTCTTTAAATGAAAGAATTCAGCAATCTTTCCCAGAGGCAACATCAAGAACTACACTAAAAGATGCTGGTATTATGGCAGCAGACCTTTTAACTGTATCTGCAATTGTTTATTTTTTCCCAAGAGTTGATAAGAAAACTCTTTCTGCAAAAACACAAGAGCTCGAGCTAACAAGAAAAGTTCCAACTGCAGAAGAGTTAAACAGACAGATCAGAGCAATTGATGATAATATTAATAATTTCATGGAAGTTAGAAACGACGGTAGAGTTTTATCTGCTGGAGATCGCCTTGGTAGCCTTCACCCTGAAGTCTTAAAAGAAATCGATACTATGAGAGCTCAATCAGCTCAGTTACAATCAGAAATTGCTAGAGCAGAAAAAGAACTAGCTGAAGCTCTAAGAGAAACAGCTCGAATTCAAGGTGAAATCGATGGAATCAAGAACGTAGTGAGTAACTACGAAAGCTTACACGTAGATTCAAATAAAGACGGTGTAGTGGACGCTAATGAACAATCTCAATCAAAACTCAAAGCTGGCCCACAAGCTGAAGTGGAAAAAAGAACACGTCAATTAACATTTTTTGCAAATCAGTCTGAAAGCGCAAAAGTAACTATTGCAGAATCAAAAAATGCAGTAAACAAAATTGATTCAGCTGTTGCACAAAAAGTTCAAGATATTAAAAACAGATCTATCCTTGTTCTTAAGCCTGAAGTTGCAGGACAAAGAGCAAAACTTGCCGAAATCACTCCTTTTTCTGTTGAAGAAAAAGCAAAGAGAATTGCTGCTTTAGAAGCTGAAATTAAAAGAATTGCTCAGCGCGGAGTTCGTGGAGCAGGCATAAAACTCGTTAAAGCAGTATCTGTTGTTGGCGGAGTTGTTCTAGTTGCAGACCTAGGAATCAGAGGAACGGTTGTTATTGGATATAACAAAGACGCTGGCTGGGTTCCAGGATATAAACTTGCAAAAGAATCTTGTGAAGATCAGGCTATGTGTGATGCTGCTCTTACTAAACTATCTCAAGCTGCTGAGTTTGTTGGCGAGGCTGTTAGCGATTTAGCATCTCAAATTAAGTCTAAGTAATCTTATTATCAATAAGGAGCTTTTATGTCGAAATTTCAAATTCGATATTTCACAAAGCTCCTTATCTTTTTTTTAGTCCTCTTACAACTTCCTAGCGTTGACGCCAAACTCTCTTGCAGACAATATTTTGGATCTCATAAATTTGGAGATTCCATTTTAGCATATGCCTCTGATGTTGGCCGAACACGCGGCGGAAGACTCATACTAGCAAACCCCGACCCTAAACCAGAAACTCGCATGCTTGGGTTGCTAATGAAAGAACAAATGCCTCAGCATAAATGGGGAGTTGTTTCGAGTCCTTTTCACTTTTTTAATTACTATATTCCTCACAAAGTCGTCGATGTAAGCTCTTACTCAACTCAAAGAGCTTTGAATCTTTTGCGAAAAGTTGCCCACAAACCTACAACCTCACAAAGAACCATTAAAGAAATACTAAAAGCATCTCCAGGAGAATGGCGGTTTGCTCCATTTCAAATGCTTGAGCGATACCTTATTGATCGCCCGACAGAAGTTCTTTCTCAGGAAATGCTCTACACTAAAAAGCGCCTCTCTTTGCTAGTTAAGCTTCCCTTATTTATTTTTTTAACAATTAAAGGTTATGAACACGTCGATAATCACCTTTGGGCAAAATTCGATAGCAACCTAGAACAAAATATCACAGAGGTTGCACACAGAGAACCTCACACATTTATCAAACTCGCACAAACCGACTATCGATATAATGCATATAAAAATGAAATCTATAAATCAGACGGCACGATTAACATGAGCACCGTCGTTGATATCGCTGCTCATAACAGAATTTACTACGAATACTACTCTGCCAGAGATCAGCTGACGGAACGATTAACCCTCGAGCAAGAAGTCAGCATGTTCTCAAGAAATTCTTTATTTGCGGGAATACAAAAACTAGCAGAGTCTGATTTAAAACCAACAGCTCAACAAGATGTTAAGCAACCCGGCCCCGTACCTGCAGAAAAGCAAGATATGCTCTACAAACTAAGACATTTACTCTTGTATCAATACCAGTTAGTTGATGTATGGATTTTTGTAGCAAACCCACCACGCTCTGCACTCGATCAAGAACAGATCGCTCAAACGTTGCTAAATGACCCCTATATACAAATATTAAAATCTAAATTATCAAAAAATGAAATCACAGAGATCCAAGCAAGATACTTGGCTCAAAAATATCTAGAAAACGTTCACTTCTTATCTATTTTTGATTTACTCGGCATCACATTTTATCTTGACGCGAACAAATCAGAGCCTCTTACCATGGAAACAGTCCGCTTAGATGCCGCTCAAAGTTTAAGAGAAATTTTAAATCAATAACGTGGCGACAATTTCACGCCTCATATATTTTTAGTTTGCACACATTAACCCCTGCGTATGGACTTGCTTTTTTAAACATTTATGATTAGCTAAAGAGTCAGCATATCACAGAGGACTCTTAGATGAAAAAAGTCAGAAAAGCTATTATACCGGCAGCAGGCCTTGGAACTCGATTCTTGCCGGCTACAAAAACCATTCCAAAAGAAATGCTTCCGGTGGTAGACAAACCAACTATTCTGTACGTTGTAGAAGAGGCTGTTCGCGCAGGAATTGAAGACATTGTAATCATATCTGGCCGCGGAAAAACTGCTATTGAAGACTTTTTTGATAACTCTTATGAAGTTCAAGACAAACTGTCAAAAGATGGCAAAACCCATCTTTTGGAACGAATCGAAAAAGCAAAAAATTTGGCGAATATTATTTCGATTCGGCAAAAAGAAGCTCTTGGCCTTGGTCATGCTGTTCTTTGTGGACGCCCAGTTGTTGGCGACGAACCTTTTGCAGTCTTACTTGCGGATGAGATCATGGTGGGAACACCCACAGTCACAGAAGAACTCGCGGACCAATTTCACAAAACCGGAATCTCTACTATTGCACTCATGGAAGTTGCTCCTTCAGAAGTTTCAAAGTACGGAATTGTAAAGGCAGAGCCTATGGCTCCAGGACTACTCCATCACCCTGGAAAACTTTTTAACATTACACAAGTTGTAGAGAAGCCAAGCGCTTCAGAGGCGCCAAGCACACTTGCAATACCGGGTCGATATGTTTTTGAAGGGGCGATTTTTGAAGAAATAAAAAATCTTTCTCCAGGGAAAAATGGAGAAATCCAGCTGACAGATGCAATTTTAAAGCTTGCTCAAAAAGGCCGAATGAACGGTATGATGTTTTCTGCACAAAGGTTTGATGCCGGAGACAAGCTTGGCTATCTGAAAGCAAACATAGAGCTCGGCCTAATTCACCCAGAAACTGGAGATGGATTAAAGGAATACATAAAATACTTGGCTAAGAAACTTTAAGGAGATCCCGTGAGATTATTAAACTTCATTTTGTTTTTGGCTTCTTTATCTGCGAGCGCATACATTCCATCTCCTGATTTTATTATTTCTAAAACTGTTAAGAACTCTGGGCAAGGCATTTATCAAATCAAAAAAGATCTTCAGTTTCCTCTCCCAGACAAAACAGTCTCAGTTACAGAAACCTGGTGGGTCTCTGGGCCAGATCTTCAGTTTGTCAAAGTTGATGGACTTTTGTTTACACAGTACTATCTCTACAAGAATGGAAAAAAATATTCTTTCAGCAGCCAAGGACAACTTACCACTTCTACAAATTCTCCTTTTTTTGCAGAGTCATTTTTCTTTTATAGAAATTCGCAAGATTTAAAAACAGCACTTCTACAAAGAAAGCTAGCTCCTGCACAAGCATTTAAAAAACGTCCAACATTTAAGACCAAACAGGATTTAGATAAGTGGAGCGAACCGTTTTTGGGGTTATCACGCTTTAAAGGCTCAGTAACATACGTTCTAGGATTTGCAGCCCAGAACTCAGCACAACCGGGAATTTGGATTGAGCAGGATCGATTTGTGGTGAGAAAGATCAAACTTTCTCAAGATGCAGAAATCTCTGTTGAATCTGTATCTGAGCTATCGAAAAGCCTTTCTTACCCTAAAACCAAAATCTACACCTGGCAGAATGGATCTGTGCAGGCAGACTTAACACGTGGAGACTCTCTTAAAAGTGGTACAGAATTTTTTAATGAGAATGAATTTTCAAAATTAGCAAATCAAAATAGAGAGTTACCGCCAGAATACAAAAACAGCATAATTGAGGAGTTTTACAAGAGGTTTAGGTAATGCATTTTTATGATGTAGCTGTTGAAGCACCTCTTTTTAAAACCTTCACTTATTCCTCAGAATTGCCTGTTTCGCCGGGCCAAAGGGTTTCCGTATCCTTTGGGAAAAGATCTGCTGACGGAATTGTATTAAAAGAACTCTCTGCGCCAGAAGATACAACTAAAATAAAATCCATCTCTTCTGTCCATGAAGACTACCCTTTACAATCAACTGCACGACTCAAATGGCTACGATGGATTTCTGAGTATTATGTCCATCCCATGGGCCTTGTACTTCAACTCTGCTATCCCTCCCTAAAAAAAGGGGGACGACCTACCAAAAAAGCAGCCATTAAAATGAGTGAAAAACTATCTCAGTCGGTTCAACTAACCGAAGAACAGCAAAAGGCCTCGGATTCCATTTTAAATTTGCCAGAATTTCACGCTCACTTGCTTTATGGGATCACCGGGTCCGGTAAAACAGAGGTGTACTTAGACGTTCTTGAAAAAAAAATAGAAGAGGGTAAAAAAGGATTGGTCCTAGTTCCCGAGATTTCTTTAACACCTCAATTGATTCGTAGATTTTCCGAGAGATTTGGAGATCAGATTGCCGTTCTACACTCGCAACTAACCGATAGAGAAAAAACCAACCAATGGTGGTCTATCGTAGAAGGTGACAAAAAAATTCTAATTGGAGCAAGGTCTGCTCTGTTTTGTCCGATACCAAACTTAGGCGTTATTGTTGTAGACGAAGAACATGAGGCGAGCTTTAAGCAAGAAGAAAAACTTAAGTATCACGCTAGAGATTGTGCGATCATGTTGGCCAAAGAGCTTGGTATTCCAATTTGCCTAGGCTCAGCTACACCAAGCTTAGAGTCTTGGAAGAATGCTTCCGAGGGAAAATACCATCTACACAGACTCACAAAGCGAGTCACAACAGAAAATGTAGCGAATATTCATGTCATTGATATGAGAGAAAATAAGAAGGACGAAGATTCGGAACTACCTTCTTGGATGTCCGATTATTTATATCAAAAAATAAATGAAACTCTCATGGAGAAAAAACAAGTCGCTCTATTTTTAAACCGAAGAGGTCTCTCACAAATTGTCATGTGCAGGGGCTGTGGACATACGTACATGTGCCCAAATTGTGATATTTCACTCTCTCTTCATGCAAAAACACACCTCACATGCCACTACTGTGCCTTTCATGAAGATCTCGGGGATTACTGCAAGATCTGTAAAGTGGGAGAAACAAAGCCAGTAGGAATTGGAACAGAAAAAGTTGAAACTGATATACAAACTCTTTTTCCTAACACGCGAACCCTTCGTATGGATCGTGACGAAGTAAATGATCGTATCACACTTGAAGACTCGATTCGTAAAATTGAAAACTCCGAAATTGATATAATCATTGGAACACAGATGATTGCTAAGGGTTTGGATTTTAAAAATTTAACTCTTGTAGGAATTTTACTTGCAGACATTGGGTTTAATATTCCTGATTTTCGGACTGGAGAGAGAAGTTTTCAACTTCTCACACAAGTTTCTGGAAGGGCTGGGAGGCACTCTCAAGGGGATGTCGTGATTCAAACTTATAATCCCACTTTTTCGAGCCTTGTTTTTGCTCAGAATAAAAACTATGAGGCATTTGCAGAATATGAGCTTACACACAGAAAAGAACTTTTTTATCCACCCTATGGAAAACTGATGAGTGTTCGAATACAATCTTTAAACTATACAAAACTCAAAGATTACATTGCCTTACTGGAGAAGGCTGTTTCTCAATATGCATTGGGCAGCTCTTTTCAGGTCTTAGGTCCTGCTCCCTCCCCAATCTTTAAAATCAAAAACAAGTACCGCTACGGCATGCTCGTAAAAGCCGCCTCTTCAAAACAAATCCGAGAGTTCTATCTCCGTATTCAAGAAAAGCTACCTCCACCACACGGCGTACAGGTTCTGCCAGATATTGATCCCCTCAACACATTTTAAGTACCCACCTACACGTTTTCACTTTTTGCTCATCTACTAGATAAAGGACCAGTAAAATTATTGTTTAATTAAACCGAAAAAGTACTGAAGGGTTTCGTGTATTTATAAGCGAAATTCAGATTGTTTTAAAAAAGGTTTTAGGAATAAATGTCCGCAGAAAAAGCAGCCAAACCACAAACAGGAGCAAAACTCCTACCTTGTCCTCGTTGTAAAAATGAGGTTGAAGATCTATTAAAAATAGATGTCGGTATGAAATTGGCTATCGAGCAAAGTGGACACAAAGATGAGTTCAAAGCTCAAGTCTGCCCAAAGTGCTACACAGATCTTAGCAATATGATTTCTCAGGGAGCAAGACTACGAGCCAACAAAACAAAAGAAACTTACAACAGGAAAGTTCTCTGGAAAAACCGCGTAGGTTTTTTAAAGCAAGCAAGAAATCTTATGTCAGTAAGAGCCTATCCAGAGGCTGCCGTTCTCTACGAAAAATATATTAAAAGTGTCGCGGTAGGATTTGAAAAAAAACCAACAGAAATTTCTCCTGAAATATTTAAAGATCCAAGACACAGAAAAGAGCTTTCTGTTTTAACCTATGTATTTTGGGACCTTTACAAAATTTACGATACAGATCCAAAGTATGCACAAAAACTTAATTTTGCTGCAGAAAAACTTAAAGCTTTTGCCAGCAGCGGTTCTCAGCAAGAAGATATTGCCAGAAAATTAGAAAACTTTGATAAGTTTGCTCAAAATCGCGCCGTCTTTAAAGACCTATCAAAAACATTAAACGCCAGCGTCGTGAGATGTTTTATCGCGACAGCGGCCTTCTCCAGCAGAACAGCACCAGAGGTCATTACTCTTTGTGCCTTTAGAGATCAAATTTTAAAAGCATCTCTTTTTGGACGCTTTTTTATTATGTCTTACTACAAAATTTCCCCACCAATTGCTCGCTATTTAGATAACCAACCCTTCCTCAAAAAAATAGCGCGCAGTATTCTTAGAAAAACTGCATTGCGTCTCAAAGAGATTTTTAACCTTAAAGATACGCCTGAGTTTTGATACACTGCAAGCTATGTCAAAACACAATCTTGTTATCATCGGAAGTGGAATCGAAGCACTCATTCTTGCAGGAGCCGCACTCAAAAAAGGCCTGTCTGTCGCTATTTTGGATTCATCGCAAAAGCTTGGCGGATCTCTTGCTCCGCTCGATTATCATGGTTCTTATATTGACTCTCTTTACAGTCGCTTACCGCACACACAAGAAAACATTGATGCTATTACACGCCTGGATTCGCACCTTCCGTATTTTGAACCCATTCAAATCCTAGAACAAGAGCGAATCACTTTTGAAAAAGGACAACTTGAGCCTTTCGTTGGGTTTGGAGAAAATGCTCCAAACTCAATTGAACTTATCACGCCATTTTGTTCTCAAGAAAAAATTAAGACTCGACTGAATATTACACAACTTGTGCAACGCCTCGGAGAAAAAGCAGATATTCACCTCAACTGCACTTTTACTGATATTCTTATATACAACAAAAAAATTGCCTCAATTACCGTGGATGAAAAAAAGAAGTTTGAAGCTGATTTTTTCATCTTCACAAAACATCCGGCAGAGTTAGCAGATCTTCTTCCTCAAGGAACTCTTTTGCCAAAAACAATTTCAAAACTTGCACCCAAAAATACATGGGCCTATTTGAACCTGCTTTGTGTTTCTCAAAATCCTGTATCTGAAAATTCTGCTTGCCATATTTTTTATGGTACACAAAAAAATCCACAAGTTTGCCTTGGTGAGTTTCATCAAGTCCTAAACAATCAGAATATCCCCGTGTTTTACTCTCAGTGGATCTGCTTTTTAAATCAGGATACTCAAGACCTCAGCGAAGATAGTGTTCAGGCGCTGAAGGAAATGAAAAGGCAGATAAAAAGAGCTTACCCTCTAGCGTTCAATGATCTGGTATTTGAAAAAATTGCACTTTTTGAAGATGCTAAAGCAACCATAGATCTCTCTTCCAAAAACTTTGGGCAGCTGACTGAATTTGAAAATTTGCTGGTTTGTTCACACCAACTCCTCTCAGAACCGCATATATTTGCAGCGAGCCTACAAGCTACAGCTAAAACTCTTGATCTGTTTGAGTCTTTACTGAAAGCAACTGCTGCAGAGGCAGAGTCAAAGACTCCTGATATAGCCTCAACACCATCTGACGCACAGCTTTAACTTTACACACCCCCCTCTGCGTGCTAAATCCTATCGCCGAGGATAGGCCTCAAAAAATAAACAATATTTGCGTCCTTTGGTCCCACGGCTTGAATTTGAATTTTTGAATTTAAGTCAAAAAAGGGTAATAACAGCAGCAGGCTGTTTGGCGCAAATATGACGATAAACCAAGGAGAAAAGTAATGGCTCAAATTACCATTAAAGAAATGCTTAGCTGCGGCGTGCATTTTGGTCACCAAACTCACAGATGGAATCCAAAAATGAAAAACTACGTGTTTGGCGCACGTGCAGGGATTCACATTATTGATTTACAAAAATCAGTTATCATGGCTCAAAAAGCAGCTGATTTTGTAAAACAAATCGCATCAGAAGGCGGACGCGTAGTATTCGTCGGAACAAAAAAACAAGCTGCATCTGTTATTAAAGATGCAGCCACAAAGTGCGGCCAGTTTTACATCACAAAAAGATGGCTGGGTGGAACACTTACAAACTTTGTTACAATTAAAGCAAGTATCGACAGACTTAGAAAATTAGATCACATGAAAGAAAAGGGAGAGTTTTCTTTTTACAACAAAAAGGAACAAGCTCGTCTTGAGAAAGAATACCAAAGACTTCTTGAATATCTAGAAGGTATCCGCGACATGAAAGATCTGCCAAAAGCAATTTTCATCGTAGATCTTAAAAAAGAACACTTAGCTGTTCACGAAGCAAAAGTTCTTGGTATTCCTGTTGTAGGTGTTGCCGATACAAACTCTGATCCAGATGTTATTCAGTATCCAATTCCAGGTAACGACGATGCAATTCGCTCGATTCAACTTTTTGCAAACCTTGTAGCGGAAAGCTATTTAGAAGGTGCAAAGATGTATCAAGACAAACTTCGTACAATGACTGATAAAGCTTCTGATAACGCTCAAGAAGAGAAGCCACGCAAAAAATCTGCAAAAGCTCAAGAAAAGCAGACTCAAGCAGGTCCTGAGGTTGTTAAGACTAGCAGAAGAAAACTTGTTGCCGTAGGAACAGCAGAAGACGTTGAAATTGCACAAGAATTAGATGAACAACAAACAGCTCAACCTGCAGCTGAAGATGAATCTGAAAACTAAAACATAGAGGAGCAGAAAATGTCTATTACAGCTACAGACGTAAGAGATTTACGTGAACGCACGGGAGCCGGAATGCTCGATTGCAAAAAAGCACTTGAGGAAAACGGTGGAGATATTGAGAAAGCAATTGATTGGCTAAGACAAAAAGGTCTTTCAAAGGCTGCAAAAAAAGCTGGTCGCGTTGCCTCTGAAGGAACAGTTGCTTCATACATTCACGGCGAAGGCCGCGTTGGAGTTCTAGTTGAAGTAAACTCAGAGACAGATTTTGTTGCAAAGAATGAGCAATTCCAGTCTTTCGTGAAGGATATTCTTCTTCATGTAGCAGCAATGAATCCACTTTATGTTTCTTCAAAAGAAATTCCACCAGAAGCAATTGAAAAAGAAAAAGGCGTTCTAAGAGCAAAAGCAATTGAAGAAGGCAAAAAGCCTGAGTTTGTTGATAAGATCGTAGATGGCCAAATCAATAAATGGTGCGCAGAAGTTTGCTTAATGGATCAAAAATTCGTTAAGAACCCTGATGTTTCTATTTCACAACTTTTAACAGAGTTAATTGCATCTATTGGTGAGAATATTGTTGTTCGCCGTTTCGTAAGATTCGAACTAGGCGAAGGTATTCAAAAAGAAACTAAAGACTTCGCAGCAGAAGTTGCAGAACAGCTTAAGGGATAACACTTTGAAATCAGCGTATAAAAGAATTCTACTTAAATTAAGTGGAGAAGCTCTTGCGGGCTCTCAGGGTTATGGAATATCACCTGAAACGATTATGCAGGTGGCACAGGACGTAGCAGAAGCCCACAAGACAGGCGCTGAAATTGGAATAGTTATTGGCGGCGGTAATATCTTTAGAGGTATTGCTGCCTCTGCAAAAGGCATGGATAGAGCCAGCTCAGATTACATGGGTATGCTCGCAACATGCATGAATGCATTAGCACTTCAAGATGCGCTGGAAAAGGTGGGAGTTCATACGCGAGTCCAAACTGCAATTGCAATGGCAGAAATTGCAGAACCCTATATCCGTAGAAAAGCAATGCGACATTTAGAAAAGAAACGAATTGTTATTTTCGCGGGCGGAACAGGAAATCCGTTCTTTACTACAGATACAGCAGCAGCCTTACGTGCAATGGAAATCGGAGCAGAGGCTATTTTTAAAGCAACAAAAGTTGACGGCATTTATGATAAAGACCCGGCAAAATTTCCTGATGCAGTCAAATGGGATGAATTGACTTACATTGAAGTTTTAAATCGCCAGTTAGAAGTTATGGACTCCACGGCGATTAGTCTTTGTATGGATAATAAACTCCCTATTCTCACTTTTAATCTCAAAGTAAAAGGCAATATTCTTCGCGCGTTCCAAGGCGAAAAAATTGGTACTTTAATTAAGGCAAACTAAATCTTCCAAGATTTATTTTGGATAGATTTTTAGGAGTTTAAACATGACAAACCAACTTAAAGCAAAAACAGAAGATACTATGAAAAAGGGCGTAGAAGCTCTTAAGAGGGAATTGGGCAAAGTGCGCACTGGCAAAGCACAGTTAACAATGCTTGATCCAGTTCGAGTAAATTACTACGGCACATTATCTCCTCTATCTCAAATAGCAGCACTTAGCACACCGGACCCTAAAACTTTTATGATTGCTCCTTGGGAAGTGAATCAACTCAAAGAAATTGAACAAGCAATCATCAAAAGTGATATTGGCATGACACCTATTAATGATGGAAAAAAAATTATACTAAAACTACCAGAACTCACTGAGCAACGCCGTAAGGAACTTGTTAAGCAAATTGGGAAAATTGTAGAAGACGCTCGCGTTGCAATAAGAATGGCTCGCCGTGATGGAATGGAAGAGCTTAAAAAAGCTCTCAAAGATAAAGTCATTAGTGAGGATGAAAACAAAAAGTCTCAGGACGATATACAAAAACTTACAGATGATTATATCAAAAAAGTAGATCAACTTGCACAAGACAAAGAAAAAGAATTAATGACGGTATAAGGTATTTGTGAATTCACTTAGGCACCTTGCTATTATTATGGACGGCAATGGGAGATGGGCGCAAAAACGCAATCGCCCCAGAACTGTTGGTCATGTACAAGGTGTACGTATTGCAAAAAAAATTATACGCGCATGCTCCGATCTAAAGATACCATTTTTGACTTTATACGCCTTTAGCTCAGAAAACTGGGGTAGGCCTTCTGCAGAAGTCGCAATCCTTATGAGACTTCTACACAAGTATCTCAAACGAGAAAAAGAAAATCTTCATAAGCTAAACATTAAAGTTCAGGTTCTAGGCCAAATAGAACGGCTTCCAGAGGATATCGTTAAAGAAATCGTATCAACGATGGATCTTACAAAGAGTAATACAGGAATGGTTTTGAATATGTGCCTCAGTTACTCAGGCCGTTCAGAGATAACGGAGGCCTTTAAAAAATTCTACGATTTGAATTTGGAAAAGCCCTTTAATAGAGAAAATATCACACAAGAGTTCATACAAACACTCTTGGAAACCCACGGAACTCCAGATCCAGACCTTATGATTCGAACAAGCGGTGAAAAACGAATTTCAAATTTCTTGTTATGGCAGCTTGCCTACACAGAATTTTACTTTACAGACACCTTGTGGCCAGATTTTAATATTGATGAGCTGGTGGCGGCACTACATGACTTCAAAACACGGCAAAGAAGATTTGGCAGTGTTGAGTCTTCTGGGCATTCGCATGAGAATCAACTCTCTGAGTAATCCACAGCTGCTGAGGGGGTATTATGTCAAATCTAACAAAAAGAATTATAACAGCTCTCATACTTGTAGGCATAGCACTTGGCACTGCCTACCTTGGGCTTGAATACTTTATCTACCTCACTCATTTTTTTGTTTTCCTGTTACAGATTGAACTCGCACGCATGTTTTTCAAAGATGAAAATAGAATTTTAAGATGGCCCTTCTTGTTTGCTACCTTCATAACCACTCTTATGTACAACTACTTACCCTTCTACTTTACTCCGTTTTTATTTTTACTCATACCAACTATGCTGAGTTTGCTTCTGGTGGGTTTATCCGACAGATCCAATGAAGATATTTTAAAAATATCTGGCCTGTTTTCTCTGGGATTTGTTTATGTTGGACTACTCCCTTCTTTGACAACTAAAATTTTAATGGTACAAGATGGCCCCTACTGGATGCTTGTTTGCCTAGCTGTCGTATTTTCTGGAGATGTAGGAGCTTATTTTGTGGGAAGTAGATTTGGTAAGAAAAAAGTTTTACCCCAAGTATCGCCAAATAAATCCTGGGAAGGAGCCATTGGTGGCCTTGTGTGTTCTACTCTTACATCTGTATTCGTAGGGCAGTACTTTATACCGGAAACATCTGTAATAGCCTTATTACTCAGTGGGTGCTTGGCATCTCTCTTAGCTCAGTCTGGTGACTTTTTTGAATCACTTATTAAGCGCATAGCAGGACAAAAAGATTCAAGTTCATTTCTACCTGGCCACGGAGGCTTTTTAGATCGATTTGATGGGCTTATATTTGCGATACCCGTTTATTATTACCTATCACTCTATTAACACTTTTGTTAATTCGTGTAATTATAGACACACTTCATGAAACCTGGATTTATCAGAGCGTGCTCTCTCAAACAGGTATTGCGAAATCGCCTCTAACGAATTACTATCAGAGACTATGGAATTAATTACCGCTTATATACAACAAGGCCTTTCTTTTATTATCCCACTTATTATCCTTCTAGGACTTTTGATTTTTGTCCATGAACTAGGGCACTTTCTAGTAGCAAAGTTTTATGGTGTTAGAGTTGAAGTTTTTAGCTTAGGGTTTGGAAAGAAACTGTTTAAATACAAAAAGGGTGACACTGAATATTGCCTATCACTCATTCCTTTTGGGGGATACGTAAAAATGTTTGGTGATGAACCAACCTCTGAAGTATCTGCAGAGGATAAAAAATTTGCCTTTAACCACAAACCTGTAGGACAGAGAATTGCGATTGTACTTGCCGGCCCTTTAATGAACTTCTTTTTTGCAATTGTACTGTTTGCCGCCATATCTGTAATTGGAGAAGAAACAATTCTTCCAATGGTCGGAGATGTAGCAAAAAATACTCCTGCATATTCTGCAGGTTTTAGATCAGGAGACAAGATTGTACAAATTAACTCTCAGCCAGTTCAAACATGGGAGAACGTACAAACACTTGTAGAGGCAAATTCCGATAAGGAACTCACTTTTAAAATCGAACGCTTTGCTAATAACGAGCAGCTTGAAATAAAAGCCACGCCCAAACTTTCTCCTAACAAGAATATACTTTCTAATCAGGAATATGTGGGAGAAGTTGAAGGCCTTTCCTTTGCTTCATCTGCATCAACCATCGGGATCACATCTGAGCAAGCTCCTGCCTATAAAGCCGGGCTACGCACGGGTGACCAAATTATAGAAGTGAATGGCGTTAAAACTCAAAGGTTTAAGGAAGTTATTGCTGCTATCAATTCTTCAGCCACCGATGTCGTATCACTCAAAATTCGGCCACAGGATGAAAAAGCAACCGCCTACACTATTGAGCTAACCAAACAATTACCTGCAGAAGATTTTTTAGCAGCGAATGGAATTGAGCGTTCAGACCTGTATGTTTCAAAAGTTGTAGATGGTTCTGCAGCAAGTAAGGCGGGACTAAAATCTGGAGACCGGATTATAAGCATTAAGGGCTCAGAACTAAGCTCTTGGCAAGAAGTCGTAGGACTTGTTCAATCTTACCAAGAAGGACAGACTGCTCTACCCGTTGTTATCAACCGAAACGGTCAAACTGTAAATTTGGAAATCACACCAGAAATAACAACTCAAACACTTGCAACAGGAAAAGAAAAACAAGTTTATGCTCTTGGAGTTGTAACAGCTATGATGCTGGCCCCACCTTTTACTTTTGTTGAGAGAACAACAAATCCTTTTTCTGCAATTAAAAATGGAGTCCAAAAGTCAATTTACTGGACGCAGGCGACTGTAATGTCGTTTGTGAGACTTATTCAGAATAAAGTTTCTGCAAAATCGATTGGAGGCCCAATTATGATTGGTCAACTAGCCTCTAAAACTTTTGCAATTGGAATTAGCCCATTTTTAAAAATCATGGCCATTATTTCTATTAATCTTTTTGTGCTGAACTTATTGCCTGTTCCCATCTTAGATGGTGGCCATCTTGTATTTTATACGATTGAAGCAATTAAGGGCGCTCCGCTGAGCATGAGAAAAATGGAAATTGCTCAACAAGTGGGATTGTTTTTATTGATGGGGCTTATGATTTTTGCACTCATCAATGATGTAAGTCGCCTCTTTCAGTAATGTCAGCACGCTTAGCTTTTGATACTACACACTCAACAGGAAGTCTTTATATAGAGACTTCCTCTGGGTCTGATTTTATTTCTTGGGAATCTGATAAATCTCATTCAGAAATCATTTTTGAAAAAATGCAGCTTCTTTTTTCAAAACACTCTGTTGAACCTAAGAATTTAACTGAATTAATTGTAAACTTTGGCCCCGGAAGCTTTACGGGTATTCGAATAAGCGTGAATATAGTTAAGACTCTTAGTTACTCATTAAGCATCCCAATATACGCCTACAATTCTTTGGATATCATTTCACACAGCATTGAGAGTAAATCATTGTTGGTAGGAGTTAACGCACATAGTGGTCTTTGCTATACAAAAGATAAGAATTCTTCTGAGATTTTAGTTTTGAATATAGATCAAATTAACAGTCTCTTAAAAAATCAAATGTACACTTTGGCTGGAGACTTTTTTCATTTGTTTAAAGCAGAACTAATCCCTCATTCTAATATTTTACCCCTTGCTGATGGACTTAGTGATGCAAAAAAATTATTTCTTAGACATGAATTTCAACCTTCACAGGCACTCAAGTGGTCCGAGCTTAATCCTTTTTACGTTCGCAAGTCTTCACCTGAAGAAAAATTAAAACAGTAATTTCCTCACAAGGTATCTGGACTTTGGTCCAAACTACCCTGAAGGCTAGCCTGCTAGAATAACCTTGTTTTTAGTCGATATTTTGATGTTAAAATGAATATATGAGCCAAAGACTTGATTTACAATACTACGAAATACTAGGTTTAAACCCATCTGCTTCTATTGAAGAAATTGAATCTGCCTATCAAAAGGCTAGGCAAATTTATTCAGAAATAAATCCAGAGTTCACCTCTTCCTTTGATGAAGAGGAGGCTAAAGAGCTTATGACTTGGGTTGAAGAAGCTTATCAGGAGCTTTGTAAGAAGCTCAGAAATCAGAATGCTTATATTAAATCTTCCAAGGCCGAGTATCAATTTGACGTGGAGTCTACCACTGACTACTCAGACTCTTTTGATGACCTTATTGACCCACAACTTGAGAACGAATTACTGAAAGCATCTTTTTACGATGGTCTACTTCTTAAAAAAGTGCGCCTGAAGAAGAACATCTCTTTAAACTTTATATCAACTAAAACATGCATAGGTGTTCACCACCTAATTGCAATAGAAGCCAATGACTTCTCTGCTCTACCTGCGGCAGTATTTGTTAGAAGTTATGTAAAGCAAATCGCACAAATTTTAGGACTTGATGCAAAAGAGGTTTCCGATTCTTACATGAGACTCTATATTGAAGCTCGTGGCGAAGACTAAAAAAATTCTACATTCTATATTGCAAAATCAAACCAATCAGAGGATCGACAAGATCCTCTCTTTATTTCCAGATATTGGCTCACGGACTAAAGCTCAATGGCTTATAGAAAATAACTTCATAAAGATAAACAATAAAGCAGTTAAAGCTTCTTATTTAGTTCAATTAGATGACGCCGTTGAAATAGAAATACCTGTTGAAGGTTCTACTTCAGAACTTACTCCTTATAACATACCCCTTGAAATTTTATTTGAAGATGATGATCTTATTGTTGTAAATAAGCCTGCACCACTTGTTGTGCATCCTGCTCACGGACATACAGATAAGACTCTCGTCAACGCACTTATGTACCATACAAAAAATCTTTCAATGGGTTTTGCTGAAAATAGACCAGGAATTGTGCATCGTCTAGATAAAGAAACTTCAGGTCTTCTTGTTGTAGCGAAAAATAATTTTTCTCAAGAATTTCTTGCGCATCAATTTAAGGAAAGAACCATTCAAAGAAAATACTGGGCAATTTGTTACGGCTCATTTAAAGAAAAAAACTTAAGAATTGAAACCTATCTCGCAAGACACCCTACGCATAGAAAAAAATTTGCCTCTACTGATAACGGAGGCAAATACTCTGCAACCAATGTTACTGTTTTAAAGGAATCTACAAAAGGAGTTAGCTTGATAGAGTGCCGACTTGAAACCGGCCGAACACACCAAATTCGCGTCCATCTATCAGAAAAAATGCATCCCATATTGGGCGATAAACTTTATGGATCTGACAGCAAACTTAGCTCGATTAAATCTCTGCTAGATCGAAAAAAAATTGAAAGCTTAAATAGAATAGCTCTTCATGCAAAAGAGTTAGGATTTATTCATCCCAAAACACGCGAACATATATTTTTTGAGTCTGACTTTCCAGAATGTTTATCTTTGTTAGCAAAAGATTTGAATCTATTATGAAGGCTACACCTATTCTATATAATAACATTTTATACGGGTTTGAATTCAGATTTGAAAGTGCGCTCATTTTTTACGGCACAAAAGCATGCGACTTAGAGACACTCAAAAAACTATTTCCTCAAAAATTCATAAAACTTAAGCAAACTCATTCAGATAAACTTGTTCAAACTTTGTCTAACACTTCAGATGACATAGTTGCAGATGCTCACTGGTCAAATGACCTACACACTGGGCTTCTGATACAAACAGCAGATTGCCTACCCGTCATGATATATGACTCAGCTTCAAAGAAAATTTCTGCTATTCATGCAGGATGGAGAGGTATTGTAAATAGAATCATTCCAAAAACAATTTCTAGTCTCTATGATCTCAACTCAAAACTTCATATCTATATTGGACCGTGCATTCATGATATCAGCTTTGAGATTGATAAAGATGTTTTTGAACAACTGCAAATCTGCACAAAAACACCTAATTCATTTGGACGATTTGTAGCTGAAAAAAATAAATACCATTATGATCTGCTAAAGGTTGCGCGTAGCCAGATTGAAGAATTGAATATTCCATTTAATTTAGAAATACTAAATGAAAATACTTTTACAAATACCAGTTTTTCATCATACAGAAGAGAAAAAGGACCGTGCCGCAATTGGAGCTTTATTCTGAGATCCAAGTAATGCGCCCCTCAGCTTGCCTTGCTGCCTTTGGTGGTTCATGATCAGGCCAACCTAAAACAACTGCACAGAGCAGCTCTATCTCACTTCCTTCGGGCACTTTAAGAGATTTTATATTTAAAAAATGGTCTACTTCATTTTTAATTTCTAAAGGCGCCCCCATAGGACAGGTTCCAAGTCCTTCAGCAACAGCTGCTAAAATAAGATTTTGAACTGCCATATAAACACTGCCTATTGAAGTATGGTATCTTTCTTCTTTGTCATTCAAAGAATAGCAAAAAATAATAACTGGCGCGTCTCCAAGAGTATAAAAAAATCTTTCTGTAAATTCATATAAGGAAGGTTTTAATCTTTTTTGCAAAATATCTTTAATTCCAAGCCAGCTTTTTTGTGAATACTTGAGATATTCATCTCTTTTCTTTCCCTGAACTACAAAAAATCTCCAGTTTTGTCTATTTTTACCAGAGGGCGCATGTAGTGCTGCACTCAGTACCTTTTCTAGGATCTCTTTTGAAACTGGATCCTTCTTGAATTTTCGAATAGATTTTCTCGATTCTATTAACCTGTATAAGTCAGCCGAATTCACAGAGCTTCCCCTTGGTCTTGTTTTGGAGTTGTCATTTACTGTTCTAAACTAAAAAGTTAAAATTGAGTATGTTAAAAATTCCTCTTCTATTCGTCTTTGGGTCTCTTGTTGTTTTTGCTTTAACAATAAAGCAAGATGAGCCAAAATCGTTTAGAAAAATTCTCTCCACTCTTTCTTATTCAACCTCGGACGGAATTCCTCATCAAGTTCTAAAAATTAAAACAGAAAAAGGCATTAACATAGAAATTTACAATACATCCTCTAACTTCCCATCCTTAACTTCTAAATTTGAAGTTATTGGTGAAAAAGATGGATATTTTGTACTGGGCGGCAGCGGAACCAACCTTGCTTTATTTGACATTGATCACGATCTAAAACAAGAAATTCTTATCCCTACCTTTGATAAAAATCTGACAGCCAAACTAGATATTATAAAGTATGATGAAAACTCAAAACGATTTATAATTTTTCAAGACACAGTTTACACTACTTATTAGACTTTAAATTTCTCCAAGACTTTCCTTGTCTTGCTTTTCGATTCATTTGGTACTCTTTGACTGCCTTATTGTGCTCTTCATATGTTTTTGAAAAATAGTGTCGCCCCTCGTTCATACTCACAAAATATAAATAATCTGTCTGTGCTGGATTTTTTACTGCCTCTAATGCTTCTTTCCCGGGGTTTGCAATTGGAGACAATGGAAGTCCACGAATATAGTACGTATTGAAATCGCTTGGATGTAAAATATCAGATTTCCTTATATTATTAATCAAAGCCCCTCGCTCCATAGCAATTCCATATATAATGGTAGGATCCGACTGCAGCTTCATACCTTTTTTAAGGCGATTATAAAAAACAGAGGCTATCGTAGATCTCTCTTCTTCGGCGCCCGTTTCCTTTTCAACCATACTTGCAAGTGTTGTCATAGTGTGAAGCTTCTTTTTGTCCCCTTGCCATTCAGGAGCTACCTCACTAAGGACTGTAAAAAACTGTCTAACTTGTGCTCGAATTAAAATTTCAATGGGCATATTCTTTTGGTAATAATATGTCTCTGGGTACAGGTACCCCTCTAAGCTTTTATGGTTTTCTCCCAGAAGCTCTTGGATTAGCTTAGGATCTTGCACCTTCTTAAGAAACTCTTCTTTTGTTGCGAGCCCTTTATCTTGAATAATACTAGCCATTTCAAATATATTTATTCCCTCTTTGAAAGTAATAGGGCGTGATACACTCTTACCTGATGCAAGTACTCTTAATATCTCAGGAGCAGACATACTAGATGTAAACTCATATTCTCCTTTTTGAACAATAGTACGCGTAATAAGACGCGCGAGAATCTCTGTTATGAGGGCATTTTTTAAAATACCTTCTTTTTGTAAATATTGAAGGTGAGAGCGAAGAGATCCAGAGTAGACTTCATGTACTATTTTTTTATCGCCGCCCACGGGCAGAGTTTGAGTATAAAGATAAGTTAAGCTCACAAAGAATGCGAGTAAGCTCAGAGCTACAATGTACTTCACAAACTTCAATCAACTACCTCAAGCCCAGGTGGAAGTTTTGTTTTATCAAAAGGAGTTGGATCCTCTAGATTTGCAACTGGGACTGTACAGTAGTATACGGCGAAATGTGCAGAGGATCGATCATTTCCTGATTTATCCATACCTCCGAACGGAAGTTTAGAACTTGCCCCCACCGTAGAACGATTCCAGTTGACTAGTCCAACTCGAGCCTTTTGGTTAGCTCTCTCATAGAGAGCTTTGTTTGCACTAAAAATAGATGTGACCAAGCCATAACCTGTAGAGTTCACAAGCTCAAGAGTTTGGTCAAAATCTTCAACTTTATAGACTGCCAAATTTGGTCCAAAAATTTCTGTTTTTTGGTATACTGAAGTTTCAGAAGGATCATTTACAATATAAATTGAAGGCGTGACATAATTACCAGACTGATCTCTTTCTAAAACCTTTCCTCTCATTAAACACTCTGCACCCTCTCGCGTAGCAATTCCCTGAAAGCGCAAGTAATTTTCTACTGACGTGTCATTTACTAGCGGCCCCATAAAAGGATTTTCTTTCCAGTGACCAATAGTTAATTTTTTTGCTGCCTTATAAAACTTGTCCATAAATTGATCGTAAATATTCTTGTGGAGCAAAAGTCGGCTCGTACAAGAACATCTTTGACCTGTCGTTAAAAAAGCTCCTTGAAGGTTCTCATAAACTGCTTTTTCTAGAGAGGCATCATCCCATACAACTGACGCATTTTTTCCACCCATTTCAAGTGCAAGAATTTTCCAATAATGGTTCATAGTTTCTTGTTTTATTTTTAAGCCAGTGTCGTATGAGCCTGTAAATAAAATTCCATCTACAAGTTCGTGAGCTACCAGGCGTCTTCCAACTTCGCCTAACCCCTGAATCACATTAAAAACGCCTTTTGGGAATCCTGCCTCATGAAATAACTCCGCCATAAATTGGCCAACGTATGGAGTCCACTCTGAGGGCTTAAAAACTACTGTATTCCCTGTAATTAAAGCTGGAATAATATGTCCATTCGGTAAGTGGCCAGGAAAGTTGAAAGGACCCACTACGGCCATTACCCCTCTTGGTTTAAATCTAATCTTTCCCAAAACTCCAGGTAGCGCATTAGGTACTTCTACCGTTTCAACAAGCTTCATGGATTCCGTTAGTGTGATATCTATTTTACCAATCATTGCTTGCGCTTCTGTGAGCGCTTCCCATAGAGGCTTTCCCATGTCTCTTGCAATGGCTTCCGCCAACTCATTTTTTCTATTTGAATAGATCTCTTTTAGCTTCAAGAGGTAAGAGGCTCTTTCTTGAAATGACAACTCTGACCAAGATGCAAAAGCATTTTTTGCTGCTTCACAAACTTTATCAACGTGGTCAAAGCTATAAAGAACAGTCATAATGTGATCTTTTTTATCCGCGGGCGAAAGATCTTGAAACTCTCCATCCGCTTTTTTCGGCTTAACGAATTCACTATTTATGTAATCACCCTTGTATAAATTGATCATGATGCCCACCCTTTATGGTTATACTATTGGCGTTATCCAAACATTATCACCATCACTGAGTTGCAATAATGTTTTTGTATTATGAGGAACACAAACCTTTTCTTCTTCTATTGAATACGCCGTTTGAATGGCGAAGAAATTCTCATCTTTCTGGTATCCCACAATTCCAATCTTTTTAAAGTCTCCGCTCGATTTAAAAATGATTTTCTTATGTACAGCATTTTGAATAAGCGGAACTTCATTTGTTTCCACTCCAAAATGAGGGCCGCCATCAAACGGATCCACTTCATTAAGATACTTAAAGCCTAATTTTTCTAGTAAATGTTGAGCGGGGCGAGTCTCCTCCCCTACACGTCCTAACACAAATCGTGCAGCTGAAGATAAAACGCAGGTATAGATTTCTTCAGTGGGAAATAAACTGCTAATAAATTCTTTATACTTGTGGCTGAGCCTGTCTGCTTCTTGGTACGGTAATCCTGTAAAGCGTCTTCCTAGGGCTTCCCAAAACTCACTCTTACCCTGCGCCATATTGGGAGGAGAAAGTTCACATAAAAGCTTCTTCTCAAACTTCTCTGGGAACATGGCCATATATAAAAATCTAACAAGACTAATTTGCTTTCCAATTTTTTCTGAAATCCGCCTGTACTCACTATCTACAAGAAGCCCTCCAATTTCAGTGGGTCCATCCTCTTCTTCCTGAATTTTTAAAACCTGATGAACAAATCCTATTCCAAGATCATTTGAAAAATGCTCTCTTTTATTAATTTTGAAATAAAAATGAGGAGCCTCTGGAGTGCCGTGCTTTGCAAGAATCATTGAACTTCCAATCACGCGTTCTGATTCTGTATCCTCTACTACAAATAAATACTCGCATTGCTCTTTTGGTAACTTGCCGGCAAACGATAAACTACTTCTCTTAACTTTTTCCTCTAAAATTTTAGGGTCATTTGGTAAATTAATAAGGGTAAACTGAGAACTCAAAACCTGAAGATCTCTAATATCTTTTTCTTTTGCGCTTCTTAACAGAAACCCCATAAAAACCCCTTACTTACAACATTCAAGAATTGATTTCTCAATAATTCTTTTTGCAACCTGAATGTCTTTTTCTTCCATGACTGCCGGAATGAGAAATCGAATTCTGAATGGATCTTTTCCGCATCCAAAGCTCATCAGCCCGTTGTTAAAAAGTACTTTTAGCAAATTCATGACTTTATCTTTAGAGCCATCTAAAGGCGTAACTGCCACCATAAGCCCCAGGCCTCCCGCATCTCTTAGCAACCCTTTGCACGAGGTTTCATTCAACTCGTTTAACATAGAAACAAAGTTCTTATGAATCTTTGATATCTTCCCAGACGGTCCAAAATAATCTTCTTTCGTGAGTATATCTAAAATTTCTATCCCTGCCGCCAAAGAAGGTGTTGAGCTGGCAAAAGTTCCCGCAATAAGGCCTGGCTGTGGATTGTACTCTTCTGTATAAAGAGTCACCGCAAGTTGAGCTGTCTTTGCAATCGTGCAAATGTCTATGTACTGGCCAATCTCTAATGTTTCATATGCAAAAAGTTCTCCTGTTCGAGAAAATGTCTGAACTTCGTCTGCCCAAATAGCTATTTTCTTTTCTTTTAAAAATTCAAATATTGGAACAAAAAATTCTCTCGGAGCCCATGTATATCCGCCCTCTCCCAACATTGGTTCAAAGGCAAATACAGAAATATTTTTTTCGTGCTTTGCCACATGCTCTTTGACAACTCTAAGAGCCTCTTCAGAACTTTGCTTTGGGTTCTTAACGTCATAAAATGGCACTCGCAGGACTTCGTTGTAATCAGGCAAACCCTGCTTGTAAGCGGTATTATCCGTAAGCTCTGCCATCATCGTTGATCTTCCCGCAAAAGCATTCTTAAGCGATAACATCATTCTGGCTGGAGTATTTTTTTGTCTAGAAATCTTAAGGGCGTTTTCATTCGCCATTGTTCCACATGTTGTAAGCCATGCGTATTTTAATCTAGATTTTCTAGAGGCTAATTCTGTAATTTTTTTTGAGAACTCTACATACTCCATATTGGGCTGGAGGTGGCCTTGCATTAAAATATCCTTCAGCGAACCTTTCATTGCTGCCTTAAGGACTCGTGGATGAGAGTGACCCATCAGGTGGATTCCAATTCCATTTATTAAATCAAGCTTAACACTTCCATCCTCTAACTCAACATATGGACCTCGCCCTATGCCAGTTCCTATGTAAGGATAAAACAAAGGACGTCCTCTTAATTTTTCAACGGAATCCATTGTTTGTTTAGCGGGAGCTATCAACTCTGAATGGGGCGGGCGAACGCCTTCTATTTTAGAGGATATTTGAACCACTTCTTGTACAGCCTGCTCTACAAATTGATCAATTTTTTTTGAACTCGATAAATCATGCCCTAATAATTGTGCCATACTGGTTCCTTTCCCCTGCACTTATTCTTAAGTTTTGAAATGCAAACTTTTTTAATAAACTGTTGAACACCGTTCATCCCACTTCTAAAATAAGTACATGGGTAATTTAAACTTCCGTTCTCAATTTCTAATCTATTTTCTGTTTGCTTTAAGTGTCCTAGCATTTCTTCATCCAGTAAGCTCCAATGCTCAAAACATCGAGGATGCAATTAAGAGTTACCAAAGTGGTGACTATAATACTGCCAAAACACTCCTTGATGAACAGCTTGCTCAAGATACTGAAAACACTTTAGTATTATATAATTTAGGCCTTACAGAGTACAAGTTGGGAAACCCAGGAAAAGCATTAGGCTATTGGCGCAAAGCACAACGCCTCTCCCCTCAATTTAATTCGAACCTACAGGCACTTGTTTACGCAGAAAGTCAGGCGCGACTCCTCAAGCCGGAGGATGTAGGTTTATTTAACACTCTCTTGGAGTGGATAACTCGAAATATTCCAACCGTCTTAATCTACTGTTTATCGCTGCTTTTTCTATTTCTTGTGATTCAAAAATTTATAAAATTTTTTGTTACCAAACGAACGGCTCTTCTAAATGATAGCGCGCCACCACTCTTCCCCTCTACAGTATTTGTATATATGGCTTTGTTTATTCTATGTGTACTCCCTCTTGTACATTCTTATCAGTACAATCTTTATCCGCGTGCTACTGTTATCACAAAAAATTTTGAGGCTCGTAGCGGACCAAGCGAAGAAAATGCCTCTTTGTTTTCTCTGAACGAAGGAGATGAAGTAATCCTTCTCGACAAAAGCGAAGATTGGTATAAGATCAAAGATAAGCTGGGTCGCCTTGGGTGGGCGGCAAATCAAAATTTATTCGCAACAACGGTGACTCATGATTAATTTACTCTGGGATAATATTTTCAAGAAAGACGAGCGCGCCCAAAATGTTTCACATATTCTAAGCCAAAATCGACTCTTTCATAATCTCAATGGAAAAGAAATCAAAATTGTAGAAGATCTTGTTCACGAAAGACACTATCGCGCAGGGGAATCTATCTTTCGCCAAGGAGACATCGGGATTGGTATGTATATTCTGGTTAAAGGTGCTGTTGATATTTCTGTTCTTGAAAGTGATGAAACAACCTCTACAGATCAATACAAAGAAGTTCTCATCACAAAATTAAAAAAGGGAGATTTTTTTGGAGAAATCTCTTTAGTAGAAGAAAATGGAAAAAGAACAGCTCGAGCAATAGCAGCAGAAGACAGCATTCTGCTTGGTTTCTTTAAACCAGATCTTAATGTTATTCTAGAAAATCACCCAGCAATAGGCATTAAAATTGCGATAAATCTTGCAGAAGTCATAGGGCGTAGACTTAAATCAACCACAGAAAAAATCACTCAATTAAGAAATGAAATAAAAATATTATCAGAATTGCAGAGAGTACATGAAAACACCGGAACAACTCATAAAGCGTGAGAGATACCTCAGGCTGATATCCGTATTTACAATACTAGTACTTGCTTTTGCAATTCTACTTGCAGTTGACAACATGCTGGTTTCTTTTGTTTTATCCTTTGCCTCTGCCTATTTTCTCACCCCCTTTGTTAAGCATCTTAAAAGAACAGGGCTTCGGCCTGATCTCGCAATCTCAATCCCATTCTTTTCTTTATTTGTCATTTTGACCATAGTAATTGTGTTGACCTTGCCGGTTCTAATTAATCAGTTTCGCGAGCTACAAGAAAATCTACCTAAATATTTAGAGGGAATTTCGTTTTTACTGCAAAAATGGGAGCATAAACTTAATAGCAATATCCCTTTTAATTTTAAATTGGATTTAAGTGAAAAGCTTGGAACGTGGTCTGAGCTTACCATCTCTACAGGAATTCAGTATGCCCCTCGGCTTGCACAACAACTCTTCACTGTTACTTTGTTAAGTCCTCTTTTTACATACTTTATTCTAAAAGATGGGCGCCAAATAGCCAGAAAGGTTTTATCTATTTTTCCCAACAACTTGCACGAAATGGCACTCACACTGAGCGATAGAATCAATTCTCAATTGGGTGATTTTATTCGGGCACGCCTAATAGAAGCGTTAATTGTTGGAATTGTTGTGTGGATTGGCTTAACTGTTTTAGCATTTCCTTATGCAATCTTTTTGGCACTGTTTGCTGTCGTCATGAACCTTATTCCCTACGTTGGCCCTTTTATTGGGGCAGTCCCTGCATTCTTGATTGCCGTTATTAATCAAGAACCTTCTTTTAATGTCTTATTAATGTCCTTGGTTTATTTCATTGCTCAAGTGATTGACATCCTATTTGTAATCCCTCTTGTTGTCGCACGGACTGTAAATCTTCACCCCATAACAGTTATAATTGTCTTTATTATTGGGGCCCATGTGATGGGGGTGTTGGGCATGATTATTTCTGTACCCGTTGCCAGCGCTATAAAACTCATAAGCCTTACCGTGTATGACCAGCTGATCAAATTCAGGGCATAGAATTTGACTTTAATTCTACCCTACGGATAGAATCAGCGGGTATGTCATTCAAAATTCTTTTATCTTTACTCGTAATTACAAATGCTTTCTTTATCGGATGCTCAACCACAGACGATATTGATATTAACTCCGCCGAAAAGGCCTTCAAAGAAGCGAAAGAATACGAGGACGATGAACGTTATGAAGAAGCTCAAAGAAGATATGAGGAAATAAAAAATAAGTTCCCATACAGTTCTTGGGCAAAAGAGTCTGATCTTCGTATTGCAGAGATCTATTACAAAAAAGAGGACTTCTCAACCGCGGCACTTTCTTACTCCAATTTTAAGTTTTTATATCCAAACCACCCGCAAATCGCGTATGTCAGCCTGCAGTTAGCACTTTCATATTTTAACCAACTACCCCCCACAATTGATAGAGACCTCTCAAAGGGACATAACGCCATTCAAGAGTTTAATCTTGTCCTTCAAAAATATCCAGGAACTGAGTTTGCAAAAGTAGCTGCAGATAAAAAGAAAATTACGGAAGACAAGTTAGCAGAAAAAGAGCTCTATATAGCAGACTTTTACTACAAAAGAGATCACTATCTATCCGCTCTAAAAAGATATGAAAACCTACTAACCATGCCTGGCCCCGAGAGCATCACAAAGACAGCTTATTATAAAGGGGCTGTGAGTGCTTTGGAGATTGGCGAGTTAAACAAAGCCAAGCAGTTAATACAAACCTTAAAACAAAAGTACCCAACTTCAGATGAAGCTAGGGACACAGAAGATTTAAAAGCTAAATATGGCATATAGTTCAACCCGCGATCTTATTCAAACTGCAAAGGAAGCCTTCATAGAGGGCGATTACAGCACTGCGGAGCCTCTACTTCAACAAGCCCTCCTTAAAGATAATAAAGATCCGGAGGTTTACCAAATGCTGGCAACTCTCTATTACGATAAAGGACAGTTTAATAAAGCGATTAAAACTTTTAAAAAGGCCCTCGAAATCGATCCTGGATACACAGATGCAAGCGTTGGGCTTTCAATAATCCTAAATGATCTTGGTAGATATGATGAAGCCAAGTCCATCTTTAATGATGCACAGAAGAAGCTAGATGACTCCAAGAAAAAGGATGACCCTTTTATTAATGAGAAAATCGCTCAAAAGCACATTGAGTTGGGCGACCTTTATTTACAGATAGAGCGATTCGATGAGTCTTTAGAGCAGTATTTTAAGGCAAAAAAGATGCTCTCTAATATATCTAAACTCATACTTAAAGTAGCGGATTGCTTAGTAAAAATCGGAAAACCAACTCGTGCAATTCAAGAACTACAACTCTTCTTAAGAGACTATCCACAAAATAACGATGCTCGTTCAAAACTAGGATTGATCTTATATCAATCTAACCGTACATATGAGGCTGTTGAAGAGTGGGAAAAGGTCCTAGCTCGCGACCCCAATAATAGCGAAGCTCAACATTACTTACAGTTAGCACAAGAAACGGAATTAACAGAGATAATCCAACACCGGGAGATATAAGATGTCTCAAATCAAAGATGGAATGATACCCTATTTAAAAGCCGACGAAATAGATGATATTGTTACAAAACTCGCTAAAGAAATTGAAAAGGACTACAAAGGACAAGCCGTTGTACTTATTGGAGTCCTCAAAGGCTCGCTTCCTTTCATTGCAGATCTATCCAGAAGACTCAATTTAGCTCAAAGAGTAGATTTTGTATCTTTAAGTAGTCAAAAAAATCGCGAAGGGGATTACATCATTACTATCAACCAGGATATTTCAACGCAACTTTCCGGCAAACACGTCCTTATTGTTGAAGAAATCATAGATGCGGGTAGAAAGCTTAGCTTTTTAAAGAATCGTATTCTCGCTTCGGGCCCAGCCTCACTGAAAATTGTCACTCTACTAGATAAGCCGGCAAGAAGAGTCATCAACATAAAGGCAGATTACATTGGAAAAACAATTGAAGATAGATATGTTGTTGGTTACGGACTTGATGATGGAGAGCTTGGAAGAAACTATCCCGATATTTACTACTTAAGACACTAAGCCAATCTAAAAATAGATTTACGCAAGACCCTTGACATCAAATTGGACTCATTAAAAGATAAACTTAGTGAGTTTGAGTCTGCGATAATTTAAGGGGTTAAGCATCTATGTTGTTTTCATCAAGAGCCATGATGGTTTTTATTTTTTCAGTCTTATTCTTTTTTGTATTTCAAACCGTAATTAGGTAATGACTATACAATTCTACCAATCAAGTCATATTCCATAGAGTCTGTGATCTCTACTTTTACAATTTCACCAATATTTGCAGTCCCTTCATTGATCAGTACTATTCCGTCAATATCTGGAGCTTGCTGAGATGTTCTACCTTTGAGCAGTAAATCTGATTCTTCACTTGGACCTTCAACTACAACATCCAAAATTTTTCCAATATACTGCTTATGAATTTTTTTGCTAATAGGGAGCTGTAAAGACATCAATCTATGAAAACGATCCTCTTTGATTTCTTCATCAATTTGATTCTCCATCTTTCCGCCTGCTGTGCCTTCTTCCGGAGAATATTTAAAACACCCAACGCGATCAAACTTTTGTTCTTTAACAAAGTCTAGCAATTCTTGGAAGTGCTCCTCTGTTTCTCCAGGAAAACCTACAATAAACTGAGTTCTAATAACTGCATCTGGAATTTCTGTACGAATCGTTTTTAAAGCCGCTTCTATTTCTGCACGAGTCATTTTACGATTCATGAACTTTAACATATCATTATTGATATGCTGAAGTGGCATATCAAAGTACTTAACAAGATTATTTTTCTCTTTGATAAGCTGAACCATCTCTGGCGTTATTCCATCTGGGTATAGATATAAAACTCGAATCCACTTAAGCTTTTCAATTTCAGAAAGAGCTCTGAGCAACTCAACTGGAGATTCTACACGGGTATTATCCTTGCGCCTTAAATCCCAGCCATAATCTGTGAAATCATGCGAAATAACATTAATCTCTTTTACGCCACTGGCTGCAAGCAGCTTTGCTTCATTAACAATATTATCTAAGCTTCTTGATTGAAGATTTCCTCGAATTTTTGGAATTGCACAGAACGCACATCGTTTTAAACAACCCTCTGATATTTTAAGATATGCTCTATGAGGCATTTGTGAGTTCAGTCTGGGCGTATTTTCTTGCTGTAAGAAAGTTGGCAAATTAAAAAAGCGTTTTTGTGTTTTATCACTTCGATTTTTTTCTAAAATATCTGCTATGTTTTGAAACTCACCAGATCCCACAAAAACATCTGCTTCTGGCAACTCATCTACTAGCGTATCTTTGTATCTTTGGGTTAAGCATCCTGCTACAACCAACTGATTGAGCTTTCCATCTTCTTTCATCTTAGCCATTTCAAATATAGTTGAAATTGACTCTTTTTTTGCATCTTCAATAAACCCACAGGTATTAACAACTATGGTTTCAGCATCTTCAGGGTTATCTGTAATTTCATAATTTGATTTTGTTAAACTTCCTAACATCATTTCTGAATCAACAAGATTTTTAGGACAGCCAAGAGAAATAAAATGCACTTTTCTTTTTTCTGAAGAAACTACTTCTTTCATTTTGTCCTCGATTTAGAGATCAGTGATAGATGAGTTGTTGGGTTGTTTGAATTCAAAGAAATTTTCGGGAGATTTCTCAGAAAAGGTGTGTTCTTTAAAATGGTAGGAGGTGCGATTTCCGAGGTCATCCCAGTACGTAATGGATTTGAATTGGTTTTTGCTTGCATCGACAACAAGTTCAACAGATTGAACCTGGATATTTTTTTGTTTTGGATGAAGCTTGTAAGTAATTTCATTTTTATCTTTTTTTGTTTCAATTATCTTAAAAAGCTCTGAAATTTCCTTTTTGCCCACCAAGAGAGCTAAAAGCCCTTCGGCTTTAAGTTTTTCAGGCTTGTCTGAACGTAGGATTTGCACTTTATTCTGCGCTTCGTCAATAGGATAATCGAGCATATACACGTTTTTATCATTTACCAGTAAGATCGATTTCTGAGGTTCTTCTATTGCTAATTTAAACGATCCTGTACTGGCTAAAAAAAGTTCACCCTTGTAATTTTTAGTCCTATCTAAGAGCTCTTGGGTAACGTCCTTCTGAAGACGTATCTTGATAAAACCAGAGCTCTTATACACTCCCTCGGTTTCTTTTAGTTTTGCAGCAAGGTCTTCTGTTGGAACAGAGGCAATTTCTCGTACTTCTTGCTCCTCAGGTACAAGGTCAATTTCTGTTGATTCTAAAAACTCTTTCTCTTGCTTGTATATTTGCTCAAGATCTTCATAGTTATCTGCAGGTTCAACAATCTCTTTTTTCTTGTTTTTATTTTTCTTTTTCTTTGTATTAGATTGAACGACTCTCTCTTTTTCTGGTCGCTTTGGCTTACGAAGAACAACTTCCGGCTCTGGAGATTCTAAACCCGGCTCAGCCGCATACTCAACAATAGGTTTCTTTTGAGGGGTAGCCCCATCTTTAGGTACAAGAACAACACCCGCAAAACAGATATTGAGGAGGAGCAAAAAGTAAAAATGCATATAAATTTGATTCTATCATTCTTTAACTATGTTCTACAAGAAAGACTCCATACCCTGAAATCCCTGGGCTTTGATAATGCTTCATAAGCAGCTTTGACAGTGGCACCCGTAGTTACAATGTCATCAATTAAAATATACGCAAGGCCATTATCAATACATGATCGGGAGCTCATTCTCGACTTCAGTCTATCTATGCGAGATAGAAACTTATGTGGAGCAATTTTATGTGTCCAAAATAATTCTTTGTGAGCCTTAGATTGTGTCCACAAAGAAAAATGATCTACCATTGCAAGACTAAACTGAGACTCTGGGACCGCCACAAAACAAGCATGAAGTGGTAAGGCCTGAATATGATCCTGCATAATATCTGCTGCCAGTTTATTTCCGCGAGAAAGCTTGAGTAACCCGTGAAGTTCTTCAAGAAAAAGATCTCCTTCATCCCAATTCCAAATAAAAGTCGTACTGATGTTGCTCAATATTGTTTTTGTTTGTAGTTTTCTTTTTTTATATAAAATATTGCATCGACATCTGTTGCAAACGATACCTGAATAAAAATTAATACCTTTACAATATGCACAGTTTTGAATCACACATGTACATTAAGCAATTCCGCTGCCATAACAGGGCCTCATTTACTTCAGCTGAATGGCGGCTCTTCCGAACACCGGAGTTTCTCCGATTTTTACACACCATAATAAAAAGTTTCCATGGGGGAAATATTTTTTAGATTTTTTGGAAACGATCAGAGTATAGTCGGTCCCAACATGGAACCAAATGTATTTAATTATTCGAGTTTTAGGGCCTATCTCTATGATTACATAAGAGATAATAAAAGAAAAAATCGTGGGTTTTCTTTATCTAAGATGGCTAAGAAAATGGGGCTTGCAAATACAGCCTCCCTTTCTCGCGTCATTAAAGGTGATCGAGAACCTGGAGAAAGTATCTCAGAAAAGTTGACGGATTACTTCCAGTTTTCCCCAGAGCAAAAAGCCTATTTTAAATATCTCATTCTTTTAGATAAAACCAAGGATGATACTTATTTAAAAACACTTCTCATGGAAAAGCTTAAAGAAATTCATCCTGAAAAAAAATTTGCACTCCTTGATGAAAAAGTTTTCAAGGTTATTTCAAGTTGGCATTATTTTGTTTTAAGAGAAATGGTTCGCCTAGAAAACTTCAGATTAAATCATGACGAGATCACAAAAAATATATTATTTAAGATTACACCTTCAGAAGTCAAAGACGCAATCCATACCCTTGAAGTGCTTGGACTACTTAAGAGAGATGCTGAAGGAAAGCTTGTTCAAGAAGATCCACAGATTGACACACAAAGTGATGTAGCAAGCGAGGCTAGCAAAAGGAATCACGAAGAAAATTTAGATAACGCAAAGTGGGCCTTAAGAAATGTGAACATATTTGAGAGGGAATTTAACTCTGTCTGCTTTACAATCAGAAAATCAGATCTACCAGAAGCTAAAAAGATGATTCGTCTTTTTAAAAGTAAATTCTTAGAAAGATTCGAAGCAAAACACGGGGAAGGCCAAGAAGTTTATCAGTTGCAATTACAGCTCTTCCCTTTCACAAGAGCATCAGATGAAACCATAGAGTTTAATCCAGAGGAAGCACTATGAAAACAACACTAGCACTCATTCTACTTTCATTCTTAGTTGTCGGTTGCAAAGAAGAAATTCGTCTACCATTCGGAAAATCTTCTTCACCAAAAAGATCTATTCCAGATGGACCCTCTAGCTCAAATGGCGCAGGCATGTCATCTCAAAAACCTCAGCCTGTAGAGGGGACCGGAAATGGAAATGGAGCAATGGACTTAACCTCGTTTGAAGGTCCAACTCAAAATGCAGCAAGACTAAATCATGTGCTTGAGCAGTTTGAACTTGCTGTAGAAAATGAACGAGTTGTTACGACATCCCCAAACTACGGAGATGTTGCACAGGATTTTAGATCAACATCATTTGACTGGTTATCTCAGTATGATGCATGGAATGCATTGAACTTACCAAGCCAAATGACAATTTTTGCGCCATATGCTGTGCTTTATTTCGATACCTCTAAAACACCAGAGCATCTTTTGATGTATATCAGCCAAACAGACCAAGGTGTCTTCACTATCAACTTACAGATTATTCCTTCTAGATATACTAACTACAGCCATGTTTTAAAATTACTCACGGATGGGGTAAGCCCTGTTTTCACTAATATCACAGTTAAGGATGGGGACGAACAAACTCCGTTCATTTTGAATATGGAGAAGTTTAGGAACAATAAGCCCCTACAACCCTACTCAACAGAGCAACAACTCGATCCAGATGGAGTTGATACACGTTTGATTGAAAATCTAAACGGACCCGTACAAGGAGATAACACGACATCGACCGCTCTTGGAAAGCTGTTATTGTGCAAGGAAAGCCTAGCTACTGTTTTAGAAGCAGAGTCTGCAAAAGAAGATATTTGTGAACTAGAAGAGAGAACTTTTAATCTTCAGTTTGCCTTTGACCTTGAAGGTAACTTTTTGATCCGCTTTTTATCCCAAGAGAATTATGAACATAATAAAATGATAGCATCTGTGAATTTGACTTCGGATAAAATAATTTTAGAAAGAAGCCGCAAGAAACCAACAGGAAAATAACACAAATGCAGATAGCTTCTAAGATTTTATTCTTAGTTCTGGTATCCATAAGCCCTTTGCTATATGCAGAGGGTGACATTTGCTTTGACGACCTAGCTTATAAAGAGTCTTTTGATTTTTTTGAAGTTAGATCAGGAGTTACGTCGCCAGATTTTCCTGGGCCTATTAAAAACGTAGAAGTTACCTCTTTCTATAAAGAATCTGTCATTAAAACCTATGCCCGACTGATACAATTCGTAACAGACAAATATTATAATGGTTCGACCAGAGAAAGAAATATCGTCATCATTCACTTAACAAACGAAGAGTTTGAAGACGTTTTAAAGCAAATCGAAACTTCTGAGTTTGTGAATGGTGGATTTGATTTCCACTCCCAAGTAGACCAAATTCGTTATCGAATGTACGTAAGCCATAAACTTAATCGCCACTGCAAAAAAGATTTTATTTTTGTGCGTGATATCGTTTATATGGATCAAAACTTTTTACATCTACTTGCTCACGAGTTTTTCCATATACTTAGAAGTCAACACTGCGGCGATTGCACTAACCATCTTTGGCTTGAAGAAGGTTTAGCAGAGTACGTTGCATCCAAAACTAGTGGGCTCTTGCCAACTGCTGCAATCGCAAGTTTTAGCAAGCTTAAGGAACCTATTTCTTTTCTCGAGATGAATCCAGAAAAATTTGGAATAGCTCACTATGGACAAAGCTTTTTATTTTTAGATCTTCTGTTTAGAAACGACCTCGTTCAACCTTTTGACTCTATTAATAATGGCTCATTAAAAGATTTCATTAGAGCTGGATCGACATCCTGTGATCTGTTAAGAATTTACTTTGGAACCAGCCAGCTGGTGAATCCTGACGAAGACATCACCTGTGATCAGTGGAGACAAGTTGCTTACAAAGAATTTATTTTTAGCCTTGTAGACAAAAACTTATCACGAGGTGGACCTGTTGTAACATTATTGGGTACGTTCGGTACAAGCGGCTCCTTAGAAGCCAATTACTCATTTTCTATGATAAATGTAACTCCTCAAGTTTCACTTAATCTGAAGCCTCGTATTCAATCTGTTTTTCCTATAGAGGCGATTTTTATGATCTCTACAAAATATGGAGAGACTGCCTATGTGCCAGAGCAGGAGTTTGAATCTACGATTTCAAATCAAAATATTGAAGATATCGTAGATATTAAATTGGTACTCTTTAATTTTGGCTCCGTTGCAACTCAGTACCGTATTGATTTTGTTTTAAAATAAAGGATCACCATCCATAGATTGAGGCTGATTCCAGCCAAAAATCTTTAAAATGGTAGGAGCCACATCTGCTAACTTTCCATTTTTCATTTTTACTGATTTATATTTCTCCGAAATTAAAAGGCAAGGAACAGGGTTCATTGAGTGCTGAGTCATTACATGACCAGAGCGAGGATCCACCATCTCTTCACAGTTCCCATGGTCTGCCGTTACAATTATATCAAACCCCTGCTTTAGTGCCTCTGGAATAATCTTTCCTAAGCATATATCAAGTGCTTGAACAGCTTTTATAGCTGCTTCCTCATTCCCCGTATGCCCTACCATGTCTCCATTTGCATAGTTTACGACTATGAGTTTGTAGTCTTTTTGTAACCCTTCTAAAACTTTATTTGTAACCTCATAGGCACTCATCTCTGGTTTTTCATCATACGTTTTAACATCTTTTGGGGATGGGACTAATATTCTATCCTCTCCTTCAAATGGTTTTTCTACTCCTCCATTAAAAAAATAGGTCACATGTGCGTACTTCTCTGTCTCGGCAACTCTCAACTGTTTAAATCCATTTTTAGCTACTATTTCACCCAATAGATCATTTAAAGAATCCTGCTCAAATAAAACAGGAAAAGGAAAGTCCTTTTGATAGCGAGTCATAGTAACCCAAGACTCTGAAGCAACTTTGATTGGCGCAGAAAACTCTTTAAAATCTGGAATAGCAAGAGCTTGAGAAAGTTCGCGAGCTCTATCTGCTCTGTAATTAAAAAATAAAACTTGATCTTGATTTGATATTCTAACTCCTCCACGAATTTGGCGAGGAATCACAAATTCATCTGTTTCACCCTTTGCATAAGCATCTCTAATCGCAGCCTCTACTGTATCAAATTGGCTTTCTTCATTTTCATTTATTAAAGCCTTGTAAGCAACTTCGACCCTGTCCCATCTCTTATCTCTATCCATTGCATAGAATCTGCCAACTATGGTTGAAATTTGTACGTTTGGATACTTTTCTATCTCTTTATCTAAAATCTTTAAATACTCTTCTCCGCTTTTTGGATTCGTATCTCTTCCATCTGTAATTGCATGAATGAATATTGGTTTTTCTTTTGAAATGGCAGCTAAGCTTTTTATTAACCCAATAAGGTGGTTTATATGAGAATGAACCCCTCCATCAGATAGTAGACCTAAAAGGTGAAGTGCACCTGTTGGATTTTTTGCTAAAGCCTGTACTTGCGGATGAGTTTGAAACCCCTTTTCTCGTGAGAATTTTGATATTTTTGTAAGCTCCTGATAAACAATTCTGCCAGACCCTAAATTGAGATGCCCTACTTCTGAATTACCCATCACACCCTCAGGCAAACCAACGGATTCCCCTGAATTATCTAAAAGGCTCCATGGGTAATTTTTAATGTAGGATGTATAATTCGGAGCTTTTGCTAGATGAATTGCATTATGTTCTTCGTGCTCGGAATAACCGAAACCATCTAAAATAACCAGTAAGACTTTGCCCATATAACCTCTTAGATGCCTTAAGTTAGCAAACCTCAAACTTGATATCTACAAAATAGTTTATTTAAAGACGATAAAAGTTTTAAGAAATTTTCTTAAATATATTTTAATGTCCTTTCGAGCAAGTTCCGCAGAATAAAATAATCTCTATAGATATATTTATAATATTGCAGCTGCCATCCTGGGCAGCCATACGCTAGGACCATCCATGCGCTCAGTCCCAATGAGACTTCGCTGTCCTCGCGAGCATATTACAAATATATCTATAGAGATTATTTTTTCGAGGACTGTCTCCCGCTTGGAAGGGCATTAAAATATATTTAAGAAAATTCCTTAAAACTTCTGATCTATTGATTATGATACGGGAGACCTTTTTGGATAGTAAATGCTCGGTAAATTTGCTCAAGCGCCACAACTATAGCTACATGATGATTAAATACGAGTCGTGAGAGCGAAAGCTTCTGTTGCGCTCTAGCAAAAACTTCTTCTGCAACTCCAAAAGCACCACCTATTATAAAGACTACTCGTCTTGGACTTTGATTGATTAAATTTTGTAGGTTTTTGGAAAACTCTAGCGAGCCTAGCTCTTTACCTTTTTCATCAAAAAGAATTAAAAAATCACTCGGCTGAATTTTTGCTAAAATTAACTTAGCTTCAGCTTTCATTTTCAGATCTTTTGAATCTCTTTCGAGAGATGGAGATTTAATCTTAATAATTTCTAGCTCTGTAAATCTAGATACTTTTTTTATGTAGACATCAAGTGCCTTGGACAGCCACTCTTCTTTTGAATTTTCAAAATATATAAAACAAACTTTCATGTATTACTTTAGTTTGAGTTGTATTTCTTTTCCTGTTTTCCAAAGATCCTCAATACGGTACTCATTTCTCACAAAATCATAAAATACATGCACAATGAGAGATCCATAATCAATAACGACCCATCGACCTTCTTCTAACCCCTCCATTGTCAGTGCATCCACTCCATACTCTTCTTTTACTTTACGAGCTAATTGCTCCGCAAACGATTGTGCTTGTTTAGTTGACGTTCCCGATGCAACAACAGCATATTCAGAAGGTGCAACAATTTGAGTTAAATCAAAAGCTTTAATTCCCAATGCTTTTTTATCTGCTAAGTTTTGAGCGCAAAAATGAACAAACTCTCTAAAATCTGGTATTTTGACTTCGAGAGGCGGAAAAACGTCATTCTCTTTTATGTACTTCTCAACTTCAAAAGTTAAGAACTGGTCCACATTCTTTTTTAGTTTTAAGTTTTTTCTAATTTGAGTTGATGAAACATCAATATCATCTAGCTGAGCAAATCGAATCGTTCTCCCACCTTTTAATTTTACGACACCCTTAAAATCAATATCTTTAATGTGCGGCTGTACACCTTTTGGAAAATCTTCTTTGTCATAAGGCAATACTGCTTTTGGTCTGGATGTGACTATAATGTTCACTTCTTGAAGAATTTCTTCAAAATTTTTCCACTGATCAAAATTCTCAAAACTATCTGCTCCTAGTATTAAATATATATTTTCTGAAGAGTATTTAGAAATATAATAGCGAAGTGTTTCTATAGCATAACTCTTCCCACCTCTTTTAATTTCTTGATCATCAACTACAAATTGTGGATCGTCCTTTAAAGCAAGCTCTAACATTGCAAGCCTGTGCTTTCCATCAACTATATTATCAGATGTTTTAAGAGGATTTTGTGCATTTGGAACTACAAATATTTTTTTTAACTTTTCTCTTTTAGCAACAGCCCTCAAAGAATTCAAATGCCCTACATGAACTGGATTAAAACTTCCACCAAAGATTCCAATTTTTGTTGCCTTCTTGCTGTCTACTTCCTTACTCATCTTTATCTCCATCTAACATTTTCTTAATTTCAAATATCAATTCTTTCATTCCGTAACCTGTCACTCCAGAAATAGCCATCGTCTTAAAACCAAGCTTATGGAATTTAGACCTAATCTTCTCTACTTCTTCTTTTTCCATTAAATCAATTTTATTAAGAACAACAAGCTGAGGTCTTCCAAACAGCGGATTTTCAAGATTTTTAGACTCATCGTAGGCTTTTAATTCGTGATTGATAAGATCAAATGTTTCAATTGGATCTTTCTCATTCATCATAGATATATCAATTAGATGGACAAAACACTTTGTCTTCTCAATATGCTTTAGAAATTTGATTCCTAGGCCTGCACCTTGGTGTGCTCCAGGAATTAATCCGGGAATATCTGCAACTACAAAGGTCTTATTCTCTGCAACCTGAACTACACCTAAATTAGGAACTAAGGTAGTAAATGGATAATCTGCTACTTTTGGTCTTGCAGCAGAGATTTTTGAAATCAGAGTGGACTTACCCGCATTTGGAAATCCGATAATACCCACGTCTGCCAAAAGCTTTAGCTCAAGCGTAATTTCTTTTTTTACTCCCGGCTCTCCAGGTTGTGCATATGTGGGAGCTTGGTTTACATCATTTTTAAAAAAGGAGTTACCTTTTCCGCCACGACCGCCTTTTATAAAGATAATTTGTTGATCATGCTCCACGAGCTCTATTGTTTCATCTGTATCTACTGATTTTATAACTGTTCCCAGTGGTAGCTCTAAAATAAGATCTTCACCATCTCGCCCTGAACAATTTGATGCCTCTCCAGGCGCACCATCTTTTGCCTTATGTATTTTTTGAAACTTTAAGCCCAATAAAGAATTTAAATGGTGTGATCCTTTAAAAATCACATGCCCACCACGACCACCATTTCCACCGTCTGGTCCGCCGCGCGGAATAAATTTTTCTCTTCTAAAACTAACAGAACCCGGCCCCCCTTTACCTGATTCAACTACTATAGATGCTTCATCAACAAACTTCACAAATCCTACTTTTAGGTGCCAGGCACTTGGAAACGTTTGTCTTAAACGTTTCCAAGTGCCTGGCACCTTGATAATTGATTAAAAAATAAAAAACCCTCGGCAAAATGACGAGGGTTTTGATGAGAATCTAAAAAGTCTTCTCTGTATTGACTACAGATTAAGATGCTTTTTGTGTTGGATAAACGCTTACTCTCATTTTCGTTTTATTTACTCTTTCAAAAGTAACTTTACCTTCTACTTTTGCAAAGATCGTATAGTCTCTTCCAAGACCTACATTTCTACCTGCTTGGAACTTTGTTCCTCTTTGTCTAACAATAATAGATCCCGCAGACACAACTTCTCCACCAAATCTCTTCACGCCTAACCGCTTGGCCTGTGAATCGCGTCCGTTCTTCGTACTACCGCCAGCCTTCTTCGATGCCATGATTTTCCTCCGAGTTAATTACTTAAATTACTTTTTTGCTTTCTTAGTTTTCTTTGCTGCTTTTTTCTTTGGAGCTGATTTTGTCTTTTTCTTTGCTCCAGCTGCTTTCTTTGCAACTTTCTTTTGTGCTGCCTTAGCTTTCTTCTCTGCCTTTGGAAGAGCGTTTAAGCTGTCTTGGTATTTTGCAACTCTCTCAGCCTTTTTTGTTGGATCAACAACTACTGGCTTTGATTCTGCTTTAACAGTTTGTCCGTTAGCAGAAATTGCAGTAACGAAAAGCTCTGTAAAATCTTGTCTGTGTCCTTTAAGTCTTCTGTACCCATGTCTTCTTTTCTTTTTAAAGATAAGAATCTTTGGTCCACGAGCTTGTTGAACAACAACAACACTTACTTTTGCACCTTTAACAAATGGAGTCCCAGCTGCAGGCTTATCTCCACCAACAAATACTACATTTTCAATATCAAATGATTCACCAAGTTTTCTATCTAATTTATCAACTTGAAGACGTTGCCCTGCCTCTGCGCGATACTGGCGGCTTCCTGACTGAATAACTGCGTACATAAAATATCCTTTGCTTTATATGTCTACGAATCAGGCAAATTGCCACATGGCATTGGGCATGTCAACAGCAAGTATATAAAAAAATTGATTTATATTTTCCAGATAAAAAGAGTAAAAACAAGGTGTTGGCAACATCGTATACTCTTAAAATTCGACCTCAAACTGCTCTATGTGAAACTCCGGCTCCACCTTAAACATAATGCGTTTTGAGATCCTTTTTTCGACCTCTTCCAAAGCCTGAGATTCTTCGTGGTAGATCCAGTCTGCAATAGCTGGATAGCAGTGAACAATGATTAAATCTGAAGTACTTTTAAGGGTATAGACATCTCGCTCAATCTGCTTAAAAATCTCCCCGCTGATGGTATTTTTGTTTTTTACATAACCCTTACCATCGCAATAATTACATGGTTCACAGAGGGCCTTTAGAAGACTTGGGCGCACTCGCTTACGCGTCATTTCCACTAAACCAAGAGACGACATCCCTGTAATTGTTGTTTTTGCACGGTCTTTTTTGAGCTCTTCCTGAAGGGCCTCTAAAACCTTTTCCCTATTGATTTGTTTTTCCATATCAATGAAATCAATAATAATGATTCCACCACAATTGCGAATTCTTAATTGGTGTGCGATCTCTTTAACTGCCTCGAGATTTGTTTTAAGAATTGTATCTTCAAGATCTTTTTTACCAACAAATTTTCCTGTATTAATGTCAATTACAACAAGCGCTTCAGCCTCATCAATAATGATGTATCCACCAGACTTGAGCCATACTTTTCTGGAAAGAGATCGCGAGATCTCCAAATCAATATCATACTTATCAAAAAGAGGCTGGCTCGCTCCATAGTACTCAACCTTGTTGCGTAATCTTGGCATAAATTGAGATATAAATTTAGCTACTTTTTTATAGACCTCTTCATTATCTACTACAACGCGAGTTACTTCATCATTCAAAAGATCTCTGACAGCTCTAAGCTCAACATCCAAATCAGAGTGTATAAGCCCTGCTCCTTTTTTCTTTTGGTAATTTTTAAAAATTTCCTGATACAAACTTTCTAGATACTTAATATCGTTTTCGATATTCTCTTCCGAAGTTCCTTCTGCAGCAGTACGCACTATCAGCCCACCCTGCTCCGGCTTAAATTTCTCAATAATTCCTTTGAGTCTTTCACGCTCTCCTTCATCCTCAATTTTTCGAGAGATTCCCAAATGACTGAGTGTCGGCATATAAACAACATGTCTTCCTGGTAATGAAAGATGTGTTGTGATTCTTGCGCCCTTTGTTCCCAGCGGATCTTTTGCGACCTGAACAAGAATATCTTGCCCCTCTTTTATCAAATCTTGGATGGGCGGCTTGTTTTCTTCGATTTGATTTTCTTTTTTTTCATCATAGTTTGAACTCTGATTCTCGTCTTCATCCCATAACAATTCCCCGTTTGGACCAAGGTCTTGTCTTACATCTCCTACATACAGAAAAGCTGCTTTATCTAGACCTATGTCCACAAAAGCAGCTTGCATACCCGGTAAAACCCGAGAAACCTTGCCCCGAAAAATAGATCCAACAAGACCTCTGCTCTGATTTCTTTCAATCATATAATCTGCAAGGACATCATTTTGTATAAAGGCCACTCTTGTTTCGTGTGACCGGACATGAATTAAGATTTCTGAAGACATGGCGATATACTAGACGTTTGACGAGCATTAATCAATCCGTGATTTTTGCCGATAAAATGAATGTTCTCAAATAGTTATTTAATGGCTTGGGGTATTTAATATATGGCAAAGTTAGATGATTTATTCAAAATCATGAAAGATCAAAACGCTTCCGATCTGCACATCGCCTGCGGTGCTCCTCCTTATTTGCGCGTTCACGGAGAAATGGTGCGCCTCAACTATAAAGATTTAAGCCCAGAAGAAACCCAAGCTCTGCTTTTTGAGATCCTTACAGAAAGACAAAAGAAAAGCTTTGTCGAAAACTGGGAACTGGATTGCACTTACGCATCTCCAACAGGTGGAAGAGTTCGTGTTAATATCTTTATGCAAAGAAAAGGACTTGGTGGAGTTTTTCGCTTTATTCCAGATGAAATCCTGCCTCTTGAAAAATTAGATTTACCAAAATCTATTCTTGATCTTGTGAATGTAGATCGTGGATTGGTTCTTGTAACGGGCCCCACAGGATCAGGTAAGTCTACCACACTTGCATCCATGATTGATTATCTCAACGTGAATGAGCACGGTCACATTATTACAATTGAAGATCCAATCGAATTTGTTCATCAAAATAAAAATTGCTTGGTCAATCAAAGAGAAGTTTCGTCTCACACAAAATCATTTTCAAAAGCACTTAAGGCCGCCCTACGCGAGGATCCCGATATTATACTTGTGGGAGAAATGCGTGATTTAGAAACGATTTCACTTGCACTAACTGCAGCAGAAACAGGTCACTTGGTTTTAGGCACACTTCATACAAATAGCGCTGCAAAATCTGTTGATCGTATCATTGATATCTTTCCGCCCGAACAACAAGCACAGGTTCGAACTATGCTATCAGAGAGTTTGCGTGGAGTTGTTGCACAGTCACTATTTAAAAGAGCCGATCGCTCAGGTCGAATTGCTTGTGTTGAAATATTGTTTAATACACCTGCAGTGGCAAATTTGATTCGCGAAGGTAAAACATTCCAGATCCCATCCATCATGCAAACAGGAAAAGGACAAGGAATGCTAACCTTTGAAGGCTCTATTAACGAACTTATTGGTTCTGGCAAGATTCATCGTGAAGACGGAATGAAATTCCTTGGAAGAGCAAAAGCTCTTTCGGAAGCTGGGGCGCCAACTCCAAAGCCAGGGGTTCCGCTTACAAATCCTCAGCCTCCCAGCCAGCAAACCTCTATCACTAGTATTACAAATATTAAAAAAAGCGGGTAATCAGACTGCCAGTTTGCTTCACTGAGGAAAATGTATGTCCTTTTTATAGGATCTATACCCTTATGTTCGGCTATCTTTGGTTTTGGTGTATACCTTAAACAAGGAGAAGCTCATGAAATTCAATGTTTTATTTATAGTCTGTTTTTCATTTTTTGTTTGGCATTCAAACTCGTTCGCAAACAACAGTATTCAGTGGAAGACTTTAGATGTTGAGGTGAGTAACGAAGATGCAAATTTAATTGCCGCAAAGACACAACAGTACATAGACTCCAAGGAATGTTCTACCTACGAAGATGGTATGAATGTTTCCGAAGGAACTTTTTTTGAGGCCGTTAATTTTGTAACACCCCTCATTGAACTTCCTGGAGGGCATACAACATTTCAATCAACAAAGTCTCTAAAAGTTCACATGAAAATTCAAAAATCATTGCTAAATGCAAGTTATAAACTTTCATCTGATAAGCTGTTTATAGAAAAAGATGAAGCTTCAATCCCTGTTTATTTTCTTACCAACAAAAGTAGATCTTTTAGAATTGACGTCACCTTTGAAACTCTCGGTGAACCTAAACAAGTACAAGACCCGAGATTATTTTTTAACTGCATTCAATCTAAAAAACCAAATCGAAACGGCGACTTTACTGAATCTGAAAAACAAGATTGTCGGAACCGCTCCAAAAAACTTGAATCTCAAAATGTTGTTCTACCGATGCAGCAATCCACTCTCAACCTTTACCATCGTGATATACAAATTGCTCTCGGTAGAGCTGTTTGTCTCAAAACAGCTCCCAGCGTACCTGTTATTTTTTTAGATTAAAGAGATATTAAAAATCAAACTGATATGCAAAAAGAGGAATCTGAAGTTTCTCTTTTTGCTCGAAATTTCTGTCTTCAAGAATTTTTGAATCAAACTCCCCATAGTACTTATCCGGCTGAGTAGCCGTATCGTAAGTTGTATAGACGGTTCCCACGACCGCTCCAATCGCAAAGCCTATTGCAATATTGCCAAGCTTATCTTGTGGACGTCCGTAGAAGCTAAGTGTGCTCAAACCCAAAACCGCTCCAGCCATACCTGCTAAAAAAATTGTGGAAAGTTGCTTGCGCGGCCCCGCTTGCGTAGAGTTCTGGTTATTGGCTGAATTTTGAGCGTAAACGGGCAACGATAGCGAAACAGATATGATAACGGCCATTAAAAACTTAAAATTCATCTTTCTTCTCCCCATCCGCTCGTCTACTGAAATTTGTAAAAATTTGAGCATTCCTAACTTCTTGTAACTCTAATTTTGTCACAGTTGCATGCTTAGGTCCACGCCTGATTTGTTCTATAAATAACTCTAGGTGATCAACTTGACCTTGAATGAGAATTTCAACTCCGCCTGCTGATAGATTTCGTGTCCAACCCTTTAGCCCCAGATTATTGGCACACAGAGTTGCGAAATTTCTAAACCCTACCCCCTGAACTTGCCCCCATACAACAATGTGTCGTGTTTGTACTTCAGCCATAATGCCTGCCTTTTTAACAGTTTAACTAACGTTTACCAACCAATCAATCTATGCTAGCTTTGCTGGATGCTTTTTATAGAAAAAATCAAAAACAAAAGTCTGAAGGATCGTGTGATTCATTTTTTTGAACAATCAAAAGATGTTCGACCACGTGAAATTGAACCAATTGTACCTCTAGAACGTTACATCGACCAAACGTTGCTAAAGCCAGACTCAACTCAAAAACAAATTGAACAACTTTGCAGCGGAGCTCTTGAATTTAATTTTTACTCTGTGTGCGTTCAGCCGCACTTCGTGCATTTGGCGTCACAACTACTATCTGGTTCACATACCTTGCCTATTACTGTAATTGGATTTCCACTAGGAAATAATACCTCGGATACAAAAGTCTTTGAGGCGCAAAATGCGGAATCTCTAGGCGCTCAAGAAATAGATATGGTCATCAACTTAGCAGCCTTGAAATCTAAAGACTTTGATTTTGCACTTGATGATGTGAAAAAAGTTGTGGAGAGCGTTGATCTTCCGGTTAAGGTGATTGTAGAAACCGCCCTTTTAACTAATGAGGAAAAAATAATTGCCGCAGCCATTGTTGATGAAGCTGATGCAGATTTCATCAAGACTTCCACCGGTTTTGCCAGTGCAGGAGCACAAATTGAAGATATTCATTTATTCTACCACCTTCTTGAAGACCGCGTAGCAATCAAAGCGAGCGGCGGAATTAAAAACAGAACGCAAGCTTTGGATTTTTTAAAAGCAGGATGTGAAAGACTTGGAACCAGCTCCGGTCCAGAAATACTTGTCGGCAAAACAACAGAGGGCTATTAAAAATGTTTCCAACTGAAATCATAGCGCTTAAACGCGATAAGCGAGAACTTTCCCAAGAACAAATAGATTTTTTTATACAGAAATATGCCAAAGAAGATCTTCCAGATTATCAAATGTCCGCACTACTAATGGCTGTTCTGCTTAATGGGATGTCCTCCAAAGAAACGTTGGCCCTTACACAAAGTATGATGAACTCCGGAGTTGCTTTAAATTGGAAAGATTTAGATGTTCCCACTGTTGATAAACACTCAACCGGAGGAGTTGGAGATAAAACAAGCCTTATTCTTGGACCAATTGTTTCTTGCTTTGATGTTGCAGTACCAATGATTGCAGGGCGCGGACTGGGACACTCGGGTGGGACTATCGATAAACTAGAAAGTATTCCTGGATTTCAGTGCGAGCTTTCTCTTGAGAAATTTAAGAGCCTTGTTAAAAAGAACAATCTCAGTATTATTGCGCAAACCAAGGATATTTGCCCTGCTGATAAAAAAATATATGCATTAAGGGATGTGACTTCAACTGTAGAGTCCATACCTCTGATCTGCGCTTCTATTATGTCAAAAAAACTTGCAGAGGGGGCATCTTCTCTTGTTTTAGATGTGAAGTATGGCAATGGTGCTTTCATGACGACCGCTGCAAAAGCCATCGATCTTGCAAAAAAACTCAAGGGTATCGGGGTAGGCGCCGCAAGAAAGGTCTCTGCTTTTATTACTGATATGAATCAACCCCTTGGACAATTTGCAGGTAATTCTATTGAAATTCAAGAATGCGTAGATATTTTAAAGAACGAAAAAATTGATCTCTACCATGATTGTCGTGAGCTAAGTTTAATTTTGGCGGCAGAAATGCTCGTCCTTACAAAAGCATTTAAAACATTTAAAGTCGCATACTCAGAGGCAGAAAAGACACTCTCTTCCGGCAAAGCTTATGAAAAATTTGAAGAACTTGTGGAAGCACAAGGCGGAAATTTAAAACAACTACCGCAGCCCAATCAATTTTTAGAAATTAAATCTACTAAAAAAGGATTTTTAAAGTCCTATGATACACGCGGGATTGGCTATGCTGGAATTTCTTTACAAGCCGGAAGAGCAAAAGCCACGGACACAATTAACCCCGTAGCCGGAATCCAAATACATAAAAAAATTGGAGAGAAAATAGAAAAGGGCGATGTTCTCTTTACGATGATGAGCAGTACAACTGCGTTTTTTGATGAAACACAAAAAAGACTAAACTCTTGCTATACGATTTCTGCTCAAAAAGTTAAACCAAACAAACTGATTTATAAAAAAATTTAAAAGGAACAACATATGGATTACCAATCTGCAGTTGATTTTATTAGCAAAAAAACAGATCTCAAACCAACTTTAGGATTTATTTTAGGTTCTGGGCTTGGAGCGTTCGCAGATGAAATTGAAGACAAAGTTGTTATTGCCTTTGCAGATATTCCTGGATTTAAGAGACCTCATGTTGATGGACACTCTGGTGAACTTGTCATAGGAAAAATTGGAAAAACCAACGTAGCTGTTCTCAAAGGGCGCATTCATTTTTATGAAGGACACTCAACCTCTGAAGTTGTATTTCCTATTCGTGTGCTCAAAAAACTAGGCGTTGAGATTTTAGTTGTTACAAACTCATCTGGAGGCTTGAAAAAAACTGCAAAGCCTGGTGATTTTATGATTATTACGGATCACATTAACCTTACAGGACAAAATCCTCTCGTAGGAAAAAATCAATCTGAATTTGGCCCACGCTTTCCTGATATGACTGAGGCTTACGATAAAAAACTCTCAAAAATTTTAGAGTCTGTTTTAAAGAAGCTAAAGATTCGTCATTATAAGGGGATTTATTGCGGAGTTCTTGGCCCCTGCTATGAAACACCGGCAGAAGTCAGGCACCTCCAGCAAATTGGTGGTGGAGCTGTTGGCATGAGCACTGTACTTGAGGTTATTGCTGCCAAACACGCTCAAATGAAGGTAGTCGGATTGAGTTGTGTGACAAATCCTGGAGCGGGAATCTTGAATAAGCCACTAAATCACGAAGAAGTAACCCTTGCTGCACAAAAAGCACAAAAGAATTTCATCAAAACACTCATTCATTTTTCCAAAAATATTTAAAGCTTGTATTAGATACAACCGCATATTTTTCTTAAAAAATAGATCTGTTTTTTGGTAGGGTGTCTCTTTTATAGGAGAGCGTATGAAAGTACTACTAGCATTTCTGTGTTTAATCCTTTTAAGTCCAATAGCGAAAGCAGACCGTTGTAGCAGATATTTTAATACGCCAGAGAAGGTTGCAAGGTTCACAAAACAACTCGTAGAAAAATTAGCTTTTTCTGAGGCGCTACTTAATTTTCTAGAACTGCCCATAAAACCTGAAGATGATTGGAGCTTTCACTATGCAAGAAGTGTTACTTGGAGAGAGCAAAAGCGCAACCTTCAGATAGAAGTGGCATCGGCTGCAAGCCTTGCTAGGTCACCTGAAAAACTAGAATCTGCCATAAGAGAGTACTCTAGTTCACTTGAACAAGGACTCGATGGCAGCAGTACACCAGGTAGCTTTGGAAGAGTTGGGATCTCTATTGAAAGTACCGTCTACCACCATTCCTTTATTTTGGGCAATCAAAATACAAAGTACGCTTCTTTCTATGTATCGTTAGGAGAGAGTGCTATTCTAAAAAGCTACTCCATCAAAGAAAACCTCTTAGAGGCTGAGGTTCATCATGTTAACACTAGCACTCAGCAACTGGTAAAAACAGAAAAACTTCAAATTTATAAATACAACGGTGGACTCATGGTCACCATCAAATATAGAAATCGCAATGGATTTTGGAATACCGATCTTTGGAATAGGTCAAGATCAGTTTACATTTATGATTTGGAGTGGTTCTCCACTCCCGAAAAAACACATCAGTCGTTCGGATTGTAGCGAAAAGCTTTTATGTGTTTACTCTGCGCCAAGAATTGACTCACCTTCATACCATAACCCAAACTTACCCATATGAGTTTGTTGAAAAAATATTTGTGACTGTGCAAGACCAATGATGCTCAAATCTTGAATTGTCACTATGAGCTTAGCGCTCCTTTTGAGTTCAGCTAAAATTTGATCAACAGTAGACTTCGCAAATTGCTCAAAACTGATTTTATTAAAATACTTTTCGAGAGCCTCCTCAAATACTCCTGCTAGAGCAACATGATCTTTGTCTGTAGATGCAATAACGACTATCTTAGGATGAATAAGACTTGAAACTTTAAAATCCTCAATAATTTGTCCACTAAAACAAGCAGACGTTAGAAAAATTATTTTATCAAATCCAGAGTTTTGAAAAATCTCCCCTAGCTCTCCAGATGAAAGTAGCCCACACTCTGTATCTGTCTGCGTATAATCATACTGGGTTACACATTTTTCAGCAGTCCGAATATCAGTGTACGCACCACCCTCAACAGATAGGTAATGCTGGTTATTATATACCCACCCATGTGTTGAAATTGAAACAACTAATACCTGCTCGTTTCCAGTTGTGCGTCTATTTTCTACTGATTTTTTTTGAAGCCCTCGAATTTTTTGTCGTAACCCATCTGCTGTTAGCGAATATGTAATCTGATCCTGGTTCTTAATACTTCCAGATTTTTTAAAAAAATCTCGAGTTGTTTTTCCAAGAGTTTGTAGCTCTTTATCAAGCCTACCATCTGCATGCCAGGCCGTAAGAGTATAAATATCTGCAGCCGCAACGGCTCTCAAATGGCTACCCAGAAGAATAAAACAAAATACTATCAAAGCTCCGATTTTCCCCACAAAAACCCCTCTTTTAGTGAGAAAAGCTTTATCATGATTTTATATTTCCGTTTCAAACATTCCCTTAATTGAAAAAATAACCCGACAAGAAAGCAGCATAATAAGCGTTTTTTTCTTCGCTCATAAGGGCTTCTTAGAGCACGCATTATCAATACCTTGGTCTAGTTATTTCTCAATTTGAATCAACCGAAAAGTATTTATCGGTTGTCATAGAACAAGAGGATGAAATGCCCGCAAGATGCGGGACGATATTCATCAGATCGCATGGAGGCGCCTTTGATTCGAATTTATTTATTTGTGTTTTTAGCTGCCATTTTATCTGCCTGCTCTCAAACAAAAAACTCAGGAAAAGTATTTCCTGAAACATCTCAAAGCTGTCAGAAAACTGCGCATCCAAATCGATACATAGTGAAAAAAGAAGATGG
>CAUJDY010000053.1 GCA_963169805.1 Bdellovibrionota bacterium
TCAAAAAGTTCTAAGTACTTAATATCACTCGAAGACCCATATCTGTCTCTCTGAACGAAGGCTCTCTAGAACCCTCTAGATGACCCCAAGTCCCTGCCAAAACCCTGCCACCGCAGTTTCCTCCAGGAAAATTTTCCCGAAACTCAGATTTTCTGAGTTCAAGGAAACTTTTCCCAACATTCAACTTCGCAGCTCTAAAACTGCGGAAAGAGAGGAAATTATGGATTCACTTGAAAACTCGGGAATTATCCTGCGACAACTTCGTAAGCTAGCAGGACTTTCCGTTCAAAACGCAGCTCAACTTATTGGAAGAAGTTCGGGCTGGCTTTGGGAAATCGAAAGCGGCAGCGGTCGCTGTCGACTCACGCCAGAAGAATTTGAAAAGATCGTTCAAGCGCTGAATGGATCAAAGCATCGCCCTATGTTTCGCACATGGGTTGCCAATCATAAAAATCTAGAACGCATTGATAAAACTTTTGATGGAGCCGTTTTAAAGTTCATTCGTAAGAAGAAAGACATCACCTTAAAACAGGCTGCAAAACTGACGGGATTATCCTGCGGTTATCTTTCTAAGATGGAGTCCGGGCGTAAACCCATCCAATTAGAAATGCGCAATAAGATCATGAAAGCTTACGGCTACAGTCCGTCGAGTTTTAAAAACTTAGCGACCGATCCCGTAAGATCAAAAGCCGTTCCCAAAGAATATAAATTCAAAATCATCAGCCAGATTTTGAATTCAGAAAAACTGGATGAGATTTATTCACTTGCACTTTCACACAACTTTTTAGGAGGTCAAAATGTATAGTCTACTTGCTAAACTTATGGTTATCGCCGCTTTGATGGAACTTGGAATATCGTTTTCGGAGTTTTCTGACTGCCATTCGCGAGAATGCATTCAGAAGATCGAGAAGCGCTCACGAGATGTATTGAAAATTGCTTGGAAACCGATTTCGGTATTTCCTAAAGAGGCTCAGCGATTTCACTGAGCCTTAGCATTCCCGATTACAGAACAATTACGATTTTAATTTTTGTGACACCAAACTCTCGCTCAACCCAATAATCACAACCAACCTGGAATAGAAGCCAACTCTTGCCTCTATTTTGGTCGGTCCTGTTCAGATTTTCTGGTTATTTTAGGTCGTCACATGCATTTTAATTCAGTGAAGCAAATAGCTGTATTAACTCATAATTTAAATGTTAATTAAGTTTAATACTCAAGTCTCCGAAAAATAATTGTCACAAAATTAAAAGATTTTGCGTACTATGTAGTTAGAAACACTTCTTTGGGGGAAGTTTGAAAGCTTTGGTAACTATCATTTTAATCTTAAATGTCTTCGCAGGATACTTCGCAGAAGCGTTTCAAGGTGAATTTATAGATTGCAAATCCACTTACCAAAACTCGCATACTAACCAAGACCCATCTACAAATGGTCAAAATAGCGAAGAACACTCTGGAGAGTGCCTCGTTGTCCACTGTCATTTTGGTCACTGTGCGAGCCTCATCAATGACAGTATTGTCCCATTATTTTCTACCGATTCATCTGATTCAATTTCAGATCGAACTCTTAATCCCTTTGAGTTCATTTTTGATATCCTAAGACCTCCAATCTCTGCATAATTTTTTGCAGATAGTTTCAATATTTTTCTAATTTTAATTAATTTATTTGGAGGTTTCTTATGAAACAATTCGTTTATATTTTTGCTTTAATTTCTACTCTAACTATAACTGCTAATGCTGAATCTAGAGGCGGTATCCGTTCTTCAGATTATGGGACCAAGACAAAGTATGTTCCAGAAATTCTTGAATTAAAAGGTGTTGTTAAAAGTGATGGTAATCATGAAAAAAGTTGCGGAGTAGATTTGGAGTTAGTCGAATCAGAAACTGGAAAGACCTACAGCATTTCTGAGCCTAAAGAATTGGCACAGCTCCACTGTGAAAAAGAGAAGGATTTTTTGGTTAGTATGAAGGCCGAAAGGACTCCTAAATTTCTCTTCTGGGGTGGGAGCTTAAAAGTACAAGAGTTTCAATTATTGGAAGAACTAGAAGCTCAGCCACACATCCAGGCTCAAAACAACCGCCAGCCCTCATTTGATCGAGGAGCCGGAAGAAGATAGGTCTTAAGGGTTACTGCCCCCTGATAGAAATACAGGGGGTGGTGTTTGATTTTTATGCAAAAAAGTTAATCAAATCCAAGACATGTATTTATATTGACTAAGGTCTGGATCGATAGTTAGGTTGAGATATTGTGAGAATCGTGGGAATAATTTTAACCATTTTTATGGCGTTTAGCGCAGCTACATCTGCTCATATAGATGTTTGTGCGGCATCAGAGACTTGCAAATCGCAAGATTGCGTTAGTTCAAGCTCCACGGATTCTTCGTCTAAATCTTCTGACGACTCATCACACAGTCATTGTAATGTTCATTGTTTTCATCAGTGCTTTTACTATCAATCACAAGGTTTGATAGTATTTGATTTTGCTGAAATCTCAGGTATGCAGTCTTACCAATTTTCATATAACCACGATTTTCTTGACGGTCCTTTTCGCCCGCCGCTCGTATAAAAAATAAATCAGTTTTAGTATTTATTTTTATATTTGCGGAGGAAATGTGGATTCGTGTTTAAAATTTAGAACCTTTATTTGCCTGGGTATTACCTTTTTGGCTGCATCAACTGGCTTTGCCAAGAACTGCAACTTAATTCAAAACACTCGTGAACTATACGAATGTACTTTAGAGAACCATCCTGATTTTAAATCAGCGAGCCTAACTAAAGAATCAGCAAGTGCTAGTAGAGATAAAGCCACTCAATGGCCGAATCCTGAGCTGTCAGTTAAGAGTGTTGCTGGCGAAAATGCAGGGGAAAAAGTTGGCGGCACTGAAGTCAATCTTACGATTTCTTTGACAGACCTCTTGGTGAAAAGACCTGCCCTTTCAAAAACTGGAAGGTCGGAAGAAAAAGCCATAAACGTTGAAGCTCAAGAGCAAGAATTTAAAGCGAAAGCATCTGTAATTAGAGATTTATACAGATATAGACAGCTTTTAAATGAAGTAGAGCTTGTTGATGAAGCAATTGGCGCCTTTGAAAAAATCGAGCAACAGTTTAGATCAAGAAGAGCTAGAGGGCCAGAGCAAGATATTACTCTTAATCTTGTCGAACTTGCTCAAAGTGATTATCAGCTTCGAAAAAACCATTTGGCTGTTGAGAAAGCAGAAATAGAAGCAAGATTTAAAGGAATTTTTGGGTCAAAATTTGAACTTAAAAAAGAGTTACTTCCGCAGTTGAAACAAACATGGCCAGAACTCACTTTGGCTTCAATTTCTAAAAACACGCTTGAGCTAAGAAAACTCGAAGCTGAAAAAGAAAGATTTGAAGCTGAAAAAAGCTTAGCTAATGCTGAATCCTGGCCAAAAATTTCTGCGGGTCCGACAGCAGAAAGAACCACTGAGGGGCCAAATCAATTTAATTCTTACGGCTTTAACCTGACTGTAGATATCCCTATTTTTTCTTTAAATGGTGGCGCCAGAAATTTCGCCGAAAAAAATATGCTGAAGGCTCAACTTCAATACGAATACGCTTTGAAAAAAGCTGATTTGGAACGTGAGCTACTTATCCAAAAATATAAAAGTGCTGTCGAATCTCTCAAGAGATCAACAAATGCTGAAAGTTTAAAGAAAAAACATACTCAAATTGATAGCTATTTCCGCCAAGGTTTAACTTCTGGCTCTACAGTTATCGAGGCGCATAGACAAATTGCTGAGTTTACGGAGTCCCAGCATGAGCACGAGATGGTAGCTCTTGAGTCTCTTATGTATCTAAATCTTCTTTCAGAAAAAGATCCAAGTGAGGTAATGAAATGAAATTCATTTTAGCTATCTTGATTACACTTTTTTATTCATTAACTCCAGCTTTCGCTCAAAAAGATGAGCATGGACATGAACACAAAGAAAATGAATCGCATGCTAAAAATACAAATGAAAAGCATGCTAATGAAGGAGAGCATTCTGACCATGAAGGTGAAGAAGATCATGAGCACAAAGAAGGAGAAGAGTCTCACGCTGATCATGAAGAAGGTGAAGAACATGAAGAACATGACGATCACGGCGAAGAAGGAGAAGGCCATGCCCATGGCGATGAAGAGGAAGAAGAAGGAAGTTCTGTAGTAGGACCAGATAAAGGAATTTTAGAAAAAGGTAAAGAGGGATTTAAACTTGCTCCTGAGGCAATGAAAACCTTCGAACTTAAAACAGAAGATATTCGAGCAAAGGTAACTGAAATCATTCGACCTGCTTTAGTTGAAATAAAAAACGATAAGTTTATTTATCGACTTCGAGATGGTTGGATCAAAAAAGTATCTGTAAAGGTACTGAAAAAAGATAACTTGAAAGTTACGGTTGATATTTCACAATTTAAAGACGGCGATCAAATAATTATTAACGGCGTGGGATTCGTTCGAACAGCAGAGCTTGTGGCTGAAGAAGGTGTCGCCCACGGACACTCACATTAAGGTGCTTATATGATTAACAGAATAATACATTTTTCAGTTTACCATCGAGGAATCGTACTAGCATTTGTGGCCCTCTTAATTGCTGGAGGTATTTATAGCTTCCAACATTTGCCAATTGATGCAGTACCCGATATTACGAACAATCAGGTTCAAGTAAATACAGTCATTGAAGGCCTTGCTCCCGAGGAGATCGAAAGAACAATTACTTTTCCAGTAGAATCCTCTATGAGAGGTATTGCTGGAGTAGAACAAGTACGTTCCATCACTCGTTTTGGACTTTCACAAGTAACAGTAGTTTTTAAAGACTCTGTCGATATTTATCGAGCAAGACAACTAGTCGCTGAAAGACTTCAGGGTGTCGATGATGAATTGCCGCCCGGTGCTGAGTCTACATTAGGTCCTATTTCGTCTGGTCTCGGAGAAATCTATCAATACGTTTTAGATTTTGAAACTGTCGAAAAAGATCCAAAGAAACGTCTTGAACAACTTATGGAAGTTAAAGCTCTCCAAGATTGGTTCATTAAGCCAAGACTTCTTACAGTTGAAGGAGTTGCCGAAGTTAATACATCGGGTGGTTTTGAGAAGCAGTACCACGTTCAGCCAGATCCTCGTAAGATGGCATCTTACAGAGTTCATTTTGGTGAGATTTTAGAAGCGCTCCAGAAGGTGAACAGAAACGTCGGCGGCGGATATATTGAACAATCTGCTGAGCAGTTTCTTGTTCAGGGTGTTGGTCTTTTAAAATCACCTAAAGATATCAAAGATGTTCCAGTTAAAACTTTAGATAACTTTAGAGTAATTACGATTGGTGATATCGCCGATGTAAAACTCGGAAAAGATTTACGTACAGGTGCAGCTACCTACAATGGGAATGAAGTTGTTTTAGGTACAGTCATGATGCTGTTGGGAGAAAACAGTAGAACTGTTTCTACAAGAGTAGATGAGAAAATCAAAGAAATCATACCTACTCTCCCTAAAGGTATTTATTTAAAAACGGTCTATAATAGGTCTGATCTTGTAAATGCCACTCTTGGTACGGTTGAACACAATCTCCTTTTTGGCGCAAGCCTTGTGGTTATAGTTCTTTTATTTCTTCTTGGAAATATCAGAGCCGCTATAGTGACAGCACTTACCATTCCTTTTGCGCTTCTCTTCACATTTTTAGTGATGAAGCCACTTGGAATTTCTGGAAACCTTATGAGCTTAGGAGCTTTAGATTTCGGAATTATCGTGGACGGAACTGTTATCGTTTTGGATAACTGTGTGAGGTATATTCACGATAAGACAAAATCTTTAGGTAGAAAGTTAACAAGAGAAGAACTTCAACAAGCCATCTACGAAGCTACAGTGGAGATTAGGCTTGCCGCTGGTTTTGGTGAGCTAATCATCGTGATGGTATTCTTACCAGTTTTCGCCTTAACAGGTATAGAAGGTAAGATGTTTATTCCAATGGCCTCAACATTTGGCATTGCAGTAATTGGCGCGCTCATTCTTTCGTTTACTGCGGCTCCAGCTCTTGCAAGCTTAATCCTCTCTGGAGATGCTGAAGACAAAGAACCAAGAGTTATGAAGTGGGCTCAGAAAATCTATTTGCCCCTTCTAAATCTTGCAGTAACTAACCAAAGAAAAACAATTGGAATGGCTATAGCTTCTGTTGTTATTGGTTTAGGTCTTTTCTTAACGAGAGGAGCTGAGTTTTTACCACAATTAAGCGAAGGTTCTTTTGCCTTTCACATGATTAGACCCGTGAACTCTAGCATTACTCAATCTGTTGAGTATCAAAGAAAAGCAGATCAAATTATTAAAGAAAACTTTCCAGAAGTAGACGATGTCTTCTCTCGTATTGGAACAAGTGAAGTTGCAACTGACCCAATGGGTGTGAACGTTTCAGATACTTATATCATGCTCAAACCTCGTGAAGAGTGGAAGCGTGAGGGACTATTTAAGAAAACCTATCAAGAGCTAGTAAATGAAATTGTAGCTAAACTTGAAAAGTATGCTCCAGGACAAAACTATCTTGCTTCGCAACCTATTCAAATGCGCTTCAATGAGCTTTTAGAAGGTACAAGAGCTGACGTTGCTGTAAAAATTTATGGACCAGATTTGAAAGTCAATATGGATCTTTCTAAAAAGATTCAGGCTGTCGTTGGCACAGTCGAAGGCGCTGGAGACGTTGAAGTAGACCTTGCTGGCACGTCACCTGTGTTGAGAGTTGAGCCAAGAGACGGAGTATTAAAATCATTTGGCGCTAATCTTAGCGATGTACTTGAGACAGTATCGGTTGCTCTTGGCGGCGAAGAGGCAGGCTATATCTACGAAGGTGATCGTAAGTTCCCAATAGTTGTTAGACTCAGCGAAGAAGATCGTGCTGATTTAGATACAGTTAGAGATTTACCCGTGGGCTTAGCAGGAAACGCCACAACTTCTTTATCCACTATTGCAAATTTAAACTTTCAAGAAACATTTGGATCAGTGAATAGAGAAAACGGCTCTAGAAGGTCAGCGGTGCTTATCAATCTTCGAGGACGTGACGTTGAATCTTTTGTTGAAGAGGCACAAGAAAAAGTAAAACAAGAAGTGAAATTGCCTGAAGGTTATTTCGTTGAATGGGGTGGAAATTTTAAGAATTTAAACAAAGCTAAAGCCCGTTTAATGGTTTTAACACCAATTGCGTTTGCACTTGTTCTGATGATGATTTATGCAGCCTTTGGAAGTATTGCACAAACTTTACTTATATTTATTTGCGTACCACTGGCTCTGGTTGGAGGAATCGTAAATCTAATTATCTTGGGGTTGCCGTTTAGTATTTCAGCTGGAATCGGCTTTATTGCACTTTCGGGTATTGCTGTTCTTAACGGGGTGGTTTTAGTGAACTACTTTAATCAGTTAAGAACTCAAGGCATGTCCGGTGTCGCACTTATTAAAAAAGCTACGGCAATTCGATTAAGACCTGTGTTGATGACAGCACTCGTAGCGATATTTGGGTTTATTCCAATGATGCTATCAACAGGTATTGGATCGGAAGTACAAAGACCGCTCGCCACAGTTGTCATTGGTGGAATTATCTCTTCCACGCTTTTAACTTTAGTTGTGTTACCAGTTTTATATTTAGTATTCGAAAAACATATGACCAAATTTAGTCAGAAAATTTCTCATTAAGGAGGGAAACCATGAGACTATTACTATCTTTATTTTTCATCGTGGGGTTAGCAGCATGCGACCAGAAAAGTTCAACCGACAGCACCAAAGAGCGTGCTGCTGCTGAACAAGAAGGAGCAAGCAAGGTTGAAAATGACAACCTTGCAAAAAAAGCCGCAGCTATGGAGCAGGATTTGGCAAAACGCCATAATTTTTATGCTTCTATTGAAGGCGAATACGAAGGTTCAATGAAAGTGGATCAAGACACTTTCAAGATTAAATTTACCTTCTCTAGAAGTATTCCACCTTATACTGACAGCAGAATTCGTCAGTTAAGTGAGATTGAAAATGATCTCAATAATCTTTATTTTCATATGCAAGTGGTTCAATGGCATCCAGATGATCAATCTACTGCGGTAGGTTGTCGCGTAGCTGGTTTAAAGCCAAACATGGACGCTGGAAGCATTGCTGTTGCATCAACTGATTGCCCTAACCTTTATACTATTCTTTTGTCTGAAGGTGGTAATTCAGCTTTTACAGATAAAGTGACAAAGGCTAAAAATGTAGCGGACAAAGTAAAAAACTTTGCATTGCAGGATGTACCTTTCTTGATCGGCGCAGTTCAGCCGTCGTCAAACGCTGGTAAATACTACTTTAGCGTTAAGAAGCTTAAGTAAGAGGTAAAAATGAGAAAATATTTTTTAACCACAATTATTTGCCTAGGAGTTAGCATTGCCAATGCTCAAGCTCCAAAGCAAATTAAATTATCTGACGTTGTTGATAGAGTGAGTAATAGCAATTACAAAGTCTACGAGAATGCATTAAAAGTATATCAGGCAAAGTCGAATATTGAAAAAGCACGGGCTGACTTACTTCCAAGATTGAATATCTGGAGTATCGCAAGCATCATTCTTGATCCGACTTCAATCTTTGATCAATTAACAGATATTGCTCCGTTTTTGGTCCCAGGAAATTGGTTTCGTTTAGAGGAAAATAAGCTTCTTTATCTTGCTGAAAGAGAAGGTTATCGAGCTCTTTGGGGTAATGAAGTTAACATTGCTAAAACTCTCTATAAGCACGTCCTATTTGATGAACAACTCTATAAGCAGGTTCTAGTTAGCATTGCAGAGTTAGAGAGAATTCATAAAATCGTTAAAACAAGAGAGACTTTTGGTGGCGCAAAACCAGGTACGGCGAGAGATATTGAAATCAGACTTCTTGGTTTAAAAGAGGATGCTGAGAACTTGAATATTCTCTTAGCTCTTGAATACGATGAGCTAACTTATGCTCTTGGTTACACGACTAACGAAGATGTTGTGCTGACACCTGTGGAAATGCCTAAAGTAGAAGAGCTGAAACCCATTAATCCAAAGGAATATGAATTCAGACTTCTTTCATCTAGCCCTGAACGTAGACAGTTTGATCACTTTTTCTCAGTTTTAAGCCAGATTAAAAAAGAAATTGAATACGCAGTTATGGGAGTTAGCCAGATTAGCCGTGGTGTTGCTGGTGGGATTTTCGACAACATTCCAATTCCAAATGGTTTAGGTGGTAAAGAGGCTTCTCTAAAAATTCTCAATGCTCAAAAAGAGATAATGAAAACGCAAAAGATTGGTGTTGAAGAAACTCTGAAACGTCAACTTAGAGCTGTTGGAACTCAATTTAACTCTGATCTTGCTAATTATGATAATTTTAAGCGAAGAGTTCAGCTTTCAAAAGAAAGTAAAGAGGCTCTTTTAAGACGATTAAAACTTGGTGAAAATATTGACGTTGTAGAATTATCTGAAAACTCTAGAGCTCAGATTTTGGCTGAAACAGCACTTCTAACTGTTCACTATCGTGTTTTGAATTCTACAGATCGACTTCAAAGGTTAATTTTTGACGGAGCTTACTCAATGAATCCTCCTCTGATTGATTCATTGAAAGGTGGTACAAAATGAAAAGATTAATATTATCGGTTCTCTTTTTAGGGTTTTTAACTGGGTGTCCAAGCCAAGAAGAAGTTAAAAATATGCAACAAGGGATTTCGGAAAGAAAAGAAGTCGCCATTAAATTTTTAGATGCAAAAGACTATTCACTCGAAGGACTTTTAAAAATACAGGATTACTTCTTTGATTTTAGCGAAAAGGTTCATTTAATTAAAGTTGAAGCTGACGCTCAAAAGAACGTCCAAAAAATGATAAAGAAAAAAGGTGGCGCTAAAGAGTTCTGCAAGAA
>CAUJDY010000054.1 GCA_963169805.1 Bdellovibrionota bacterium
TGCGGCTTGGCCAGCCAGAACATCGACGTCTTTATCTCCAAGCATCCAACTCTGAGATAAATCAATTCCGTACTCTTCTGCTGCTGCCAAAAGCATTCCTGGATTAGGTTTTCGCATAGGATGATTTGAGTCTGTCATATAGGGAGCGTAATAAAATTTCTCGATTTTAAGTCCATGCTCAGAAAGTTCAGCATTCATGCGCCTGTGAATTTCGTGTAAGTTTTCAATTTGAACTAATCCACGAGGAATCCCTGATTGGTTAGTTGCCACAAAAAACACAAATCCCATGTCTTTGAGAATTTTTAACCCTTCAAATGTTTCAGGAAGAAACTTAATTTGCTCAGGATCGTTCAGATAAACTTTATCTACTATAAGTGTTCCATCACGATCAAAGATCACAGCTTTTTTCATATGCTAGTCATACCTTTTTATTTCTTTTTGTTCAAAGGATGATGCGTTTCGAGAGTTTTTGCTAAGTTCTTAATATCTAGGTGCGTATACTTTTGGGTTGCAGCTAAACTTTCATGTCCCAGAAGTTCTTGTATAATTCTTAAGTCGGCCCCATCAACTAATAGATGAGTTGCAAAGCTATGGCGAAGAGCATGGGGATTCACCTTTTTTTGAATGCCTGCTCTGCGGGCCCATTTTTCAAGAATCGAATAGATTTTTCTTTGTGTCAGGTCAGGAAATACAACTTCAGATGCATGATCCAATTGTACTTTGACTAGTTTGAGGAGCGGTTTGGGAATACTCACCAGTCTATTCTTTTTTCCCTTGCCCATAACAGAGAGAGTGGCCCTTTTGATATGGACGTCAGGAATTTTTAGTTGAATGAGTTCTGAGACTCGAAGCCCGCATCCGTAGATAAGGTAGAGGATGAGTTTTTCTTCAGGGCTTGAATCCGGTGATTTTTTAAGAACGTTAATCAAGCTGAGGATTTCATCTACTGTGAAGTATCGGGGGAGCGTTTGGGGTACTTTTGTAGTTTTAAACTGAAGGGAAAGGTCTTTTTTTGTATGGCCTTTCTCATAGGCCCACTTCAAAAAGCTCTTAAGACAAGCAATTTTGCGATTTCTAGAGGATGCCTTGAGATCTTTAATTTGGGTTAGGCCGTTTCGGATCCTACTCAAAATATGTTTTTCATCCCAAGAAAGAGACGCATTTTTGCTGTTTTTTTCCTCAGATCGAACTATTAAGATCTGGTTCAGATCGTTTCCATAGGCGCGCAGCGTTTGTTCCGAATAACCCTTGACCTCGGACAACTCTTGGAGATATTTCAGGACCCCTAATTGAAGTGTTTCCATTAGTACATTCTAACAAGTTGTCGTAAGTATTGGAAATCACAAGTATAACGCGGCGTAAAAAATGTCTTGCATTTCTTACATCTGGCTGGTAAATTATGCCTCGTGTCATTTAGACCCGACCATTGTCCGTAGACCAGTGCCTAGTTTTTAGGCTGGATATGATGATGGGTAGGAAACAAGATAAAGGTGGTACGTATGTCGTCTGACAATATAATTTTGCCTTCCAATAAATCAACGAATGTGAACCCTGCGAGTGCACAGCAAGAAGCTCAATCTTCGCAAATCATATACAAATCAGAAGTTATGGGACAATTGATCAAAATGATCGATAGAGTTGCTGCTTCTGATGCTAGCATTCTTATTTTGGGTGAAAGCGGAACTGGCAAAGAGCTTATCGCAAAAGCTGTTCATGAAAAGAGCAGAAGAACAAACAAGCCATTTGTGGCTATTAACTGCGGAGCTCTTAGAGAGTCTCTTTTGGAAAGTGAATTGTTTGGACATGAAAAAGGTGCTTTTACAGGAGCTTACACAAAAAAAATCGGTTTAGCAGAAGTTGCTAATGGTGGAACTCTTTTCTTAGATGAAATCGGCGAGCTTTCTCCTGGAATCCAAGCTAAACTTTTAAGATTTATTCAAGAAGGTGAAATCTATAGAGTTGGTGGAAAAGATCCAATTCAAGTTGATATTCGCCTCATTTCTGCAACAAACAGAGATTTAGAATCAGAAGTTATGAAAGGCAATTTTAGAGAAGATTTATTTTACAGAATAAATACAATTACAGCTCATATGCCTCCATTAAGACGTAGAAAAGAAGATATTCCTCTTCTTATAAACTACTTCCTCGAAAAAGGTTCCCATAAGCATTTAAATCGTGGTCGCCAAATGAGCGAAGACGCAATGAAAGTAATGGTAAAGTACGACTGGCCAGGAAACATTCGTGAACTTCAAAACGTATGTGAAAGACTTCAGATTTTATCTGAGGGGCATATGATCATGCCAAATGATGTTCCGGAAAATATCAGAAATCCAGACCAAAAGGTTGTTTTTGATGATTACGATCCGTCATTAACACTATATGAACTTGAGAAAAGATATATTCTAAAAGCGTTATCTTATTTTGATGGCAACAAGACGCGTGCAGCTAATGCTCTTGGGATTACAATCAAAACTCTCTATAACAAGCTACATGAGTATGGTGAGTTTGATAACTTCGCTGTTCACTCAAAAGATATCGTAAAATAATCGTTACTACTTCATAAAAAATGAAGTAAAAGCCTGGGGTACAATGTTGTTCCAGGCTTTTTATTTTTGAGGGATCCTATGTCTAAGGCATTTTTATTTTTTCTGTTTGTGATTGCAAGCTTCATCGTAGCTTGCTCTAAGGACGACTCTACCAATTATGACCCTGATCAAGTTAAGTACGATTTAGAGTTAGAGCTAGTTGAAGATGCATCTGATTTGCCTTTCGGAGATAAGGCTGTATTACTAGCGGATGCAATTAACGAAGGCAATTCAGTTTCGTTTCGTGAGGTAACAAAACTTTTTGTATTAAATGATGGAATAAAATTTGGTCCGGAATACAAAAAACGTGTTAATTCCTATGTTAGAGATTCTTATATCACGCAAATAGCAGAAGAACATTTCCATTATATTTCAGCTTTAATGGCTTCTAGTCTTAAAAATAAGGAGTTTTTTTCTCTAAAAACTCAATATGAATCAGAAATTGAATTAAAAGCTGAGAAGAAAATCACGCTCAACTATAAAGCAAGTTCCACTCAGTTCGTAAGATTTGATACACAGATTCATGCAGCTTCAGGAACACATTTAAATTTAATGGCATCTCGCATGTCTCGTGATGGTCAAAAGTATCGAGCAGAGAATTATGTTGTTCTCTTCTCTAATGGAGAGATGAGGCCAGGCCGATTTGTTCATACAGGTGATTCATGGATACTCTTTGCGATAGACACAAAGTCAAACGGAGATGCAATCCAAAGAGTAATTGACTCAAAGTCATTGTCTGGTTGTTACCGAGTGATCGATGCAGATGCTTATACTCTTGTAAGTGCATTGGAGCCATATCTTTCTAAGGATACGTTACAGGATCTTGTAGGTGAGTTAGAGGATTTTACAGCAGAAAAGTATGGAATTGATCTTGATAAAATTGATACAGATGCCTGCACTCAACCAACAAATGTTCCATTTGGTCCAAAAGTCGTTGATGTTAAAGAGAGCGCACTTATGCCATCTGCATTTTCAATTGGCTATATGACATACAAAGATGATGAATTAAGAGCAACAACTGGTTCAGTTGCACAAGAGGTTTTGGCTGTCATTCAAGTCGAAAAACAGCAGTTTGCTGAAATGCAGAAATGCCAGCGAAATCCAAAAGACTGTGTTTTGCTTCCACCTGTAGGAAGAATTGATTCTCGTCTCTACATACGAAAAAATAGAGAAGAAAACTTAGTGATTCCATATGTTTTTACAAATCAAAAAATATACTCAGAAGTACAGGCATTTTCAAAGAACTTTGCTCTGATGATGAGTGCAACTTATTATGAGTTTTTTAGAGAAAATATTGGTTTTAGATGTGAGTTGCTCATGAAGGCAATTGATCTATCAAGAAACGATCAAAATTTCACTCGCTACAATACAGATGATTATGAGTTTCTTGAGTTGCATTTAGAGAAGTCGGATGATGAACAAGAAAAATTTAATTCAGGTAATTTTCAGCTTACGGTTGAGAATATGTTTGTATCGACTTCTATAGATGGATTATTTAGACTCTCTCAAAATGGATTGTTAACTCTTGATGGTCAGCAGAAGCAGAAGCTGAAAATAAATGGAGAAAAACAAGATGTTGTTTCTTATGTGAGAGGAACAGCTCCTTACTTGTCTAAGGAAGATTTAAATCGGATTGAGCTAAGTTGTATCAGGCACCGAAATGGTCTTCCTGGGAGCTATAGATGAAAATTAAAATCATACTTATCGTATTAGCGCTCATATTTTCTGCAGCTTGTGATAAGAAAAAAAAGGGGCGCGAATGGATCTCTCATGGTGATCCGGCTGAACTAGTGCAGGGAACAAATCTAAATAAAGGTGTTGCTACACTTCCTCCGGGTTTTGATTTAGATAATTTATACCTTATTGATCAAACAACAATTGTGAGCAAATCAATCAGGCCAACCGCAGAAGAACTCTATGCAGAACAAGCTCCCAAAGATCGGACATCTACAGTATTCGTAGCTGCGGCAGAAAACGAAATTTTAGATGCACAGCGTACCCAGCTTACTGTTTCTGGAGGAGATGCTCATGTATACAAAATTGATCTTGTGCAAAGTCATTCTCAGTTGCAGATAAACTCTGTTTCAAAAGATGGTGTCACTCTAAACATCCAACCCGAGTATTCACATCTCAGCTTAGATTCTCTTACGAATCAAATAACGTTTTTGTTTTATTGGAAGGATGCAGAGTTTATTCATTTAACAAGAATCTATATGGGGCCTAGAATCTCTGCGAACTTTCAAAAGACTGCCGAAAAGTTTTACTATTTGATGGGTAAGGGTGTTCTTGTAAAATGGCAGAAGCCAGTGAGGTTTAATGTCTGTGGTAATTTTCCTGATGAACTACAAGATTCTATGCAAAAAGGTTTTAATGCATGGACTCCTCATTTGCCTGCATCAATGTTTAGTTTGAATAGTAGAGCTAGCAGTACAGTATGTTTGCCATTTAGTGATCTTAATTTTAGAGGAATTTACTTTGTAAGGAATTTCCGAACATCGAGCGGTCAAAATATGTTCGTTCCAGCTGCTGTATTGCCCGCTATTTCAACGGAAATTTATGACTCAGATATGTTTGTATTTGAAAGGGAATTTCTTGTTATGTTTGGTGGGGAGCCTGCATTTACAAGCTTATCGGGTTTGTTTGATTACATAGAATATCGTTCTGAAATCAGAGCTTATAATGATGAGCCTTTGTATACTGTAGCAAATAAGCTCATGACTCAAACAATGACCCATGAGTTTGGTCATTCTTTTGGCTTGGATCACAATTTTGATGGGGAGTTATCGGCTATGTCATACGACGATAAGACAGAATCCGATCAATTATCTACTTACGATATTCAAGCTATTCGCGCTCTTTATAAATAATAAGGTAATAAAAAAGCCTAAGCAATATGCTTAGGCTTTTAAGTTTTGTAATCTTGAAGATTCAAGAATCAGAAGTATCCACCGCGACCGCCTTGGTCATCACCTTCATCTTCTTCATCTGCTGAATCATCATTCATATCGTCAAAGTCATCTGATTCTAAATCTGTTGTCGATTCAAATGAGTCATCTTCTTTAAGAGACACTTCATCGTCCTCATCAACTTCATGTGAAAATCCCTCATCATCATCAGATTTCATATCTGCTGCGAACGGGTTTACAGTAGGAATTGTAACTTTGTTATCTTTTGCAATTTCCTCGAGTGACGGTACTTTTGGCTTTTCAAATTTACTTGGTTTTTTAGCAACCTTCTTTGCCACTGCTTTTTTTGCAGATTTCTTAAGAGTCGACGATTTTTTTGCCGATTTCTTTGCAGCTTTTTTAGTGGCTGATTTTTTTACTTTTTTTGCTTTCTTTGCAGGTGCTTTTTTCTTAGTTGCCTTCTTAGTAGCTTTTTTTGCTGATTTCTGATTTTTTTTCTTAGCTTTTTTCTTTTTAGCCATGGTTCCTCCGCACTGTTATTATGACTGTATTATTTAAGCGATTTTCACAGTCTAAATCAACAGAATGCGGCGTCCCAAAAGTGCAAAAGGCTTAAAAAAAATAAAAAACCCTCTCTGCAGAAGAGAGGGTTTGGGAATTTCTGTTTATTTGTTATTATCAGCCTAACAACTTCAATGCATTAGCTGGAATTTGGTTTGCTTGAGCAAGTGTTGAAGTACCAGCTTGTAAAAGAATGTTGTTTCTTGCAAGTTCAGAAGAAGCCATCGCAACGTCTGTGTCACGGATACGGCTGTTCGCTGCGCTGATGTTTTCATCTGCTACTGACAAGTTACTGATTGTAGATTGAAGTCTGTTTTGTAGGGCTCCAAGATTTGATCTTGTAGAGTTTACTCTTACTTGCGCTTCATCTAGTTCCATAAGTGCAGTTTGAGCGCCCTCTTTTGTTGCAAAATCAACTGCAGAAAGTCCTAGTGCATCGATAGTTGCAACATTTTCGCCGGCTACAAAAGAAATTCTATCGTCGAAATCATTGTTATTAATACCAACTTGGAAGTCAAAAGTAGGTGATGAACCATCTAATAACTTTGTTGAACCCCAAGAAGTAACTTGCGCAATACGCTGCATTTCGTTCTTAAGTTGTTCAACTTCCTTATTGATGAAACCGCGTTCTCTATCACCAACTGTATCAGAAGCAGCTTGGATACCAAGTTCTCTTAATCTGATGATGATGTTACCGATTTCATTTAAACCACCTTCAGCAACTTGTACCATTGAGATACCGTCTGAAGCGTTTCTATAGGCTTGTCTTGTTGATCTGATTTGAGCTTTTAAGTTCTCAGAGATCGCAAGACCTGCAGCATCGTCTGCTGACTTGTTGATTCTGCTTCCGCTCGCTAATTGAGCGTAGCTGTTTGAAATATTATCCTGACTGTTTTTCAGGTTTCTGTGCGCGTTCAATGACGGCAAATTCGTACTAACTCTTAATCCCATTGTAATCCTCCATTAAAAATTACAGTTCTAAATCCAATAATTAATTTACTAACCTAATCTAAATTTAATTACTTCCGTGTTAGAACCTCTTAATGAGGATGGCATCCGCGCCTTTTTAGTTCGTTCAGTGATTCGAATTATTTTCGAATCTTCGAAATTTTAATTTTTCTCTTTCCTTGAGATCCTCCTTTCTGAACGAGCGGGAGAGTGACTAACTTCTCCGGTTCATCATGAACATCTTCTGTAATGTCCAGTCAGTTATTGTTATTACCTTGTGGAAACAAAAAAGTGTTTCCTTTTCACAACACACTCATCGGGAAGAGTAACGGGATCTTGACAGGACTTTTGAACCGAAGTGCAAGACTCGACAAAGATTACTTAAAATCTAGTCATAAGATAGATCGAGTCCAAGTGACAATCGTCTTGTTTTCAAAGCTAAATTGGCTCTAAAGTCGAGTCAT